>CAYRJN010000323.1:0-2559 GCA_964424545.1 uncultured Calditrichaceae bacterium | reverse complement strand
GCGGCCGAAATCGAACCAATTTTTAACGATTTGTTGATCACGGTAATATCCAAAGTCGGGGGAGCGATAGAATGAAAGAATTTATTGTTATGAGCGGCAAAGGAGGCACCGGTAAAACCAGTATAACGGCGGCGCTTGGCGCATTGGCGGGCAAAGAAGCGGTTATGGCCGATTGCGATGTGGATGCGGCTAATCTTCATATTTTATACCGGCCGCAAGATATGGAAAAAAATGAGTTCTTTAGCGGGAAAACGGCCG
Source organism: uncultured Calditrichaceae bacterium (assembly GCA_964424545.1). Lineage (GTDB taxonomy): Bacteria > Calditrichota > Calditrichia > Calditrichales > Calditrichaceae > JAUVIB01. The sequence goes on along the minus strand of CAYRJN010000323.1, from coordinate 2,301 downwards.
TGATAGATTATGATATTTGCACGGATTGTGGCATTTGTCAACAAAAATGCCGGTTCGATGCGATTGATTTTTTGAACGGTAAATACATCATTAACGAAACGGCTTGCGAAGGATGCGCAGTTTGTCATTATCTTTGTCCTGAAAAAGCTATTGAGATGTGCGATAATATGGCCGGTCATTGGTTCTATTCCATGAGTCGTTTCGAGAATTATTTTATTCATGCTAAATTGGGAATCGGGCAGGATAACTCCGGAAAGTTAGTCAGTAAAGTAAAGGAAGAGGCTAAAAAGCTCGCTGCGCAGAAAAATATTCCTTTTGTGATTGTTGACGGCCCACCTGGGGTCGGTTGTCCGGTTATATCGTCCTTTTCCGGTATAAGCCATGTATTGATTGTAACGGAAGCGAGCAAGTCCGGTTTTCACGATTTGAAACGGTTGGTAGAATTGATTGAATTCTTTAAAGCTAAAGCTTCTTGCGTGATCAATAAATACGATCTTAATCCGGATGTCGCCGATGAAATTGAGTCCTATTGCATGGAACATCATATTAAGGTAATTACAAAAATTTCATTTAATGCGGTTTTTAGAGAAACTTTGCGAGAAGGAAAGACGCTTTTGGAGGCGGATGACCAATCCATTAAGGATAAAATAAAATTAATTTGGAATGAATTAAAAAATACGGAGTAATATTATGAAAGTAGCGTTTACGGCTTACGGGAACGGTTGGAGAGAACAGGTTGATATTCGATTCGGTCGCGCAAAGGGTTTTTTTATTGTGGATGAAGAAAGTAATGAAACCTCTTATATTGATAATTCGGCCAATGTGGAAGCGGCGCACGGAGCCGGCACCAGTGCGTCTCAAGCCATTGTGGATGCTGGTGTTAAGGTGCTTGTCACGGGACATGTGGGGCCTAAAGCAGGTGCCGTTTTAAAAGCAGGCGGAGTAAAAGTAATGGGCGGAATCGGATATACTTCCATCGAAGAAGCCTATGAAAAATATAAAAAAGGACATTTGGAAGAGCAGCAGCTATAAAATTATGGCGTTTTCACTGCGAGGTTGATAAAACGGAGGCGACAACACCTATTATTGCGGAAAAGAAAAATTTTCGAATAGATTTTTTATCATCTCGCTGGAGAATGAACAGTAATATTACTTTTTTGTAATTCCGATATAATAATATATTGAAGTATCTATCAATCAAATCAAGGAGGTATGTATGCCGTATGGAGATCGTACCGGCCCGTTGGGCGAAGGCCCTATGACCGGAAGAAGAATGGGCTATTGCGCCGGATATAATGCGCCGGGTAGCGCCCGTGGATATGGATACGGCCGCGGCAGAGGCATGGGTTACGGATATGGCAGGGGGTATGGATTTCATCGTGAATCATGGGACGTCCCTGTTACCCCCCGTGAAGTTCCCTTAAAAACTTCTACTGAAGTATCTGGACTAAGAGAGGAAATTGAATATTTGAAAAACAAACTTAATGATGTTTTGGAACGCCTTGATTTCGTAAAAAGAGATAAAGAGAAGGAATAGTTATTCGCTGTTAATGTCCCTTTTATTTCCCGGCATTTTCCTCCTCCCCCCAAAAAAATGCCGGGGGTAAAAGGGTTTTACATTATTATCAAAAGTTAGAAAATCGAGAGGAATGAATTGCCGCGCATAAATCATGTTGCCGTATGGAACAGCAATGAAAAAAATGCTTATTTGTTTTATAGAGATATCATTGGTTTTGAATATTTATACGAATTCCATGCTACAAAAAAGGTTGTTGAAGATATTTTCGCTTTAAAGCAGCCCATGAACATTTTGGTTTTCGGTAATAAAGAAACAAAGATAGAAATATTTATCAATGATATAAAACCTTATCCCAGACATCCGGTTAATCATATCTGTTTCGAAGTCGAGGATGCCCTTGCGGTTTATCGCAAAACGGAAAAAATGGGATTACCTCGTAAAATAATAAAGAGAGAAAGGCATGAAATTATTTTCATTAAAGATTTTGACGGTAATTTATTCGAAATTAAAAGCATCGGTTCAGAGGAAATAAAAGAACATAGCTTTGCAAAGTGATTAATTAAAATAGTTCGTGTAGAGTCGTCAAAGTGTCATTTCTTCGAAAGAAGGAATCTAAATTGTGCGCATACAAAAATATTCTAAAAATATTATTGAAAATGTCTGAAATATGTGACTTTTTGAAATATCGATACTATGAATTATAGACAAAACAAAGGGAACAACGATCACAATGGCTTTTGTTTTTGTCCTAAATGCGATTACCATCAGGAACATCGGAAGGG
>CAYRJN010000322.1:0-2583 GCA_964424545.1 uncultured Calditrichaceae bacterium | reverse complement strand
ACAAACTCTTCCGGTATTGCGCAAGCTCGTCTTGCTAAAATAACGGCAACCGATAAAATACAGATGATTAAAGTTCAACCGGATTTTTCCGCCTACCTTAGTAATGCGGTTTCCCCCATTATTACAAATTCCTTGAAAAACATGTCCTTGCCGGAAACAAAATTTATTCTTAAAGTATCGGGCATGGCCGTATATTTAATCGTTGAAGAAACCCATCTGGACAATAATAATGCCGGACTGTTATATGTTGAACCGAAAGTTAAAAATTTATTATCCGTTCAAGGATTTTCATTCGTTAAGGATATGAGCAATGCCGATATTGTTATGGAGATTAAAGCTGTAGCGCGCAAAGGCGGCGAATATCACGGCATGTATACGACTTATGTAGATTTGAATATTTCCGTTTTAGATATGAGCAGCGGCGTTGAAATTTATAAAAACTCTATTACCGATATAAAAGGCATTCAGCTTGATTATGACAAGGCGGCCGTTAAGGCTTTTGAAAACGCCGCAAAAAAAATCAAAAATATTCTGCCAGGGGTTATTGCTAAAATACAAAAATAACCTTGAAGAAAAACACTATTAAGAACATAACACTGCAAATTGATTAATGAAAAGAAGAGTGTCCGTTATTAACGTGTCATTTTCAGATTTAATCGGACAATTTAAATGCACTAATTAGCAAGATTTAGATTACTGTCACGTCTACAAGGGATCGGGAATTACGGTTGAGAGTGATTTCGGGATTGACTGGTTGTGGGGGAATAAACGCTGACGTTTTTCATTCCTTCGAAAAAAGGAATTTAAAATATTGGTTATATGAACTGTGAATAATCTATAAAATTATGAAATTGGGAATAATACAAAAATAAATAATTATATCTGAAATTTGCTATTATTTTGAAATTCCGATACTATAAAGTAGAACGCGAATGGATTGATAAGCATTTATCTGCGCATTCGCGTTTTTTTATAAAAAAATATTTCCTATTTATCATTTAAACGATAAACAATTTTCGTCTTAATCCAAAAGGCGGAAACCTACTTTTAAAATTACCTGAAATTCGCTGATTACGCCGTTTTTAACAGCGCCACGTTGTTCTTCTACCGTATACCAGCTTATTTCTTTAATTGTTTCTGATGCTTTTGTGATGGCATTCTGAATAGCGCCTTCATAATTTAAATCGGATGTGCCGACAATTTCGATCATCTTGTATACTTTACTCATGATAAACCCCTCATTTAAGTTGAAGTTAAGAAATATTAATTATATAATTGTCGAACGTAATTAGCTTTCGGAATATTTCAAGCTGGTATTAATTTTAAAAGACAGGCAGTTCGTTGTCGTTGAAATATCAGAGATCGATATATTATTGTAACAATTCGCCGGTTTTTACCTGATAACCGTTTATAAAATCCTTTACGGACATACGTTTTTTACCCTCAGGCTGGACTTCAATTATCCTCAATATCTGATTATTTCCACAACAAACGGCAATATTATCCTTGTGTACTTCGATTATTTCACCCAAGTCAGATGCCTGAGGACATTTTGCGGTTATATCAGGAGAAATAGTACGATATATTTTTAATATTTTATTACGAAAGAGGCAAAAAGCGGTCGGATGCGGGCTAAGACCTCTGACTTGATTATGTAACTCCAATGCAGAATGAGAAAAATCTATCCTGCAGTCCGTTTTTCTAACCTTAGGAGCTTTTGTAGCCAAAGAATCATCTTGTATAATCGGTGTAGCGGCATTTTTTTCAAGAGAATTTATTGTCTTTATTAATAATTCAGCGCCTTTTCTTGCCAATACGTCATGTAACTCGCCAAATGTCATGTCGGGAGGTATGGTTGTTTTGGATTGCATTAATATTTGTCCGGTATCTACTTTTTTATCGATCAGCATAGTCGTTACGCCCGTTACCCGTTCGCCGTTCATAATGGCGCGATTTATAGGAGCGGCGCCTCGGTATTTGGGCAGCAAAGAGGCATGGACATTTAACGTACCGTACTCGGGAATGGAAAAAACGGCTTCCGGTAGTATTCTAAAGGCAACGACGACATATAGCGACGCTTTCATAAGTTTTAAGTTTTGAATAAAAGCGTTATCTTTTAAATTTTCCGGTTGAAAAACAGGGATATTATGATCCATTGCAGTTTGTTTAACCGGAGAGGGTTTCAAAATTCGGCCTCTTCCCTGCGGTTTATCGGGAACGGTAACAACGGCTACAATATCATAACCGTTTTCAATTAGTTTATTTAAGGACGCCACAGCAAAATGCGGCGTCCCCATAAAAATTATTTTCATTTTGCGGTATCATTTCCCGTATTACCGATTGGGTTGACAATTGAAATAGCCGATCGATCGATATTTAATTTAACTTTATCATCTACTTTTATGATAACCGTTTTATCGTTATCGGTAAAACCGGTTACCTTTCCGTGTATTCCACCAAGAGTAATTACGTTATCGCCCTTTTTTAAAGCTTCTAGCATACGTTGTTTTTCTTTCTGTTTCTTTTGTTGCGGACGAATCATCAAAAAATACATAATAACAATAATTAAGATAAAAGGCAAAA
>CAYRJN010000321.1:0-2607 GCA_964424545.1 uncultured Calditrichaceae bacterium | reverse complement strand
CGCGTTCCACCGGATAGAGCGGTTAATCGTTTATCAAGAAAGGGCTGCAACTTAAACATATCTATCAGTTCTTTATGATTCTTGGCGCCGGGATGTATATCCTGAATCATTTGGATAAGTTCGATGACTTTTAAATTGGCCGGGAAATTAGCAATTTGAGGAACGTATGCTATTTTATTCCGGTATTCCCACTTCCCCAAGATATTTGTATTTTTAATACGAATAGCTCCTCTTTGAGGTACAACCATACCCAAAATACATTTGATTAAAGTGGTTTTACCGGAACCGTTCGGACCCAGAATAGCGGTAATCTTGTTCGGCTCAAAAACAACATTAAGGCCTTTCAGCACTTCTAAAGGGCCGTAATTTTTATGTAAATTTTTAACTTCTATCATTGCTTTCCAATGGTTTCATGCGTGGTCGGTTATCTTTTAAATTATCCGGGGTGATGATCGGCGAAACTTTTTCGGAAAAATTAATAATATCGACAAACAAACTACGCAGTAAAATAATCGTTTCGGGCGTCTTGTTCACCACATAGGAGAACAGTTTTACCGGCCGATAAGGGACATCCCCAATATTGTCTTTGTTCAGATCGTATCCTGAGTATTCGCTCCAAAAATTTCGGTCGAAAATATTCCCGTTCATTTTACCTTTGTAAGAAATATCCAAAGCATTATGCATAAAATTATTGTTAATTATTCTGTTTCCGTAGCATGCTCCTAAAAACCGTATAGCCCAGCCGTTGTTAGTAAATGTATTAGCCGTGAAATTGATTCGGTTTGCTCCATCGGCATTTACACCTATGGTATTTTTAAAAAATACATTTTCCTTAATGTCGGCGTCATAAATTTCTTTCAGTAGTAAACCATAGGAAGCAGAGCCCCAATTTAGCTTAAAAACATTTTTGTACATGGTAATACGATTGGAAAACATTACCGCCACTCCGGCTCCGTGATTTTCGAATGTATTTCCCACGTAACGGTTATCATTGGAGAACATAAAATGCAGTCCATAGCGTACATTATGCAAACTCACATTCCCTTCAATCAGACTGTGTTTAACAAACTCGAAATAAATGCCGTCGCGCATACGCTCAATATGATTACCAACAATTTGTAACCGGGCAGAATGCCAGCAATGAATTCCGTTACCGGAATTTTCTTCTTTAACTGCCTCGCCTATGATAGTATTATTGCGGATAACGCCAAATTTTGAATTTTCTACTAAAATCCCAAAAAAAGATTTATGTAGTTTATTGTTTTCGATAATGAAGTGGTTGCTTTTATACGTATGGATTGCAGCAAATTCTTTAGTATAACTTTGTTTTACATTGATTAACGTAAAACCCTTTATTATAACGTTGTTGCTTCGGATATCAAGAATATGCCCCCTAAATCGACCGTCGATAACTGTACCGGTTTCTGCCAGCAAAACAAGTGGTCTGTCAATTACAATATTTGCCTCGTTATAGATACCTGCTTTAACCTGAATGGTATCGCCCGTCTGGGCTGAAAATACGGCATCCTGAATTTTAGAAAGATTCGAACCGGAGGTCACCATAATTTGCCGGCTGAATGCAAATTGAACTATTAATAGAATATAAATAGTAGTTAATAGAAAAAGCGGGGTTCGACTCATGAAGTAATCTGTCTCTGTCTTAAAAATCATTAAAGAGTTTTTATAATTATTACATTTTTTTGTAACCATTTACACACAACCGAATTTTGCTTTTAATAATCTTTCATCTGTTTGTATCGTTTTTAAAATTCCGCAATCGTTCTATTTAGCAGATTGGTTGGAGTCAAGGCGTCTGTCGACTGCATAATTCTTTTTTCTATTTGAAACGCTCCAATAATTGCTCCCAGGTAAACAATTTTCCACCTTCTTGCATTTTAAGTCGTTGTGCTTCGCTTTTATCCCTAAAGCCGGAAAGATTTGCCCCCATTGGGCTGGGAATATTTTTGCTTATTAGATAAACAGCCTTTTGGGCATCTGTAAACTTACCCGCTTTTGCGAAATCAGTTACTAGGAATAAAGCGATTTGTGAGGTATCTCGATTTCTAATAACGTCCCGTATCAGGCATTCGATGGCATCGTATTTATAGACCTTTCCTTTTTTGGTAACAATCTCTGCGCCGTGTTGCCGGTCCACGATAGTCATTTTACAAAAAGTGCAAGCATCCGAGCCGTATTCGATGGGTTTTGGTTTGCTATCGCAAGAAACAGCTAACAAAGTAATCACTATTAACGATAGAAGAAGACGAAACATTCGCTTACTCCTTTTCTTTGCCGGCCGTAATATAGGCCCAAAATACGGTAATCATGGAAAGTGCCAGCATAAATGCACCAATCGCCGGATAAGAATGGACCGTGAAGTTTAATAATTTTTTCGTGCCAATAATGGGCGGTTGGTAGGCCATCGGATTCCCATTCTTATCTAAAAATTTTAAAATGGCGTTGGGGTTTAGATTATGTCCGTAATCATACAGCCAAACATAAAAATCATAAATTCCGGCAATTCCCAACACTGCCATTATAATTACCCAAACCAGAAAGAGTGAACGCTTACCGCTAAAGGCAAAAATAAAGCCAAGCAAAGACATG
>CAYRJN010000320.1:0-2640 GCA_964424545.1 uncultured Calditrichaceae bacterium | reverse complement strand
TACTGTTTTTCCTTGGTAAATTGGAACTTTACCCACAAGAAACCCAGTAGAGCCTAATATTTTTTAAAAATTCCTAAATAACAAAAACGGTTAATGTCATTAAAAAGGAATGAAAATTCTTTTTCTATTGTTATATGAGATTGTATTTAGTAATTTCACTATTGACAATCGAAATAAAGGAGGCAGAAATGTTATCAAAAAAAATGAATGATAAGTTGAACGAACAGATAAATTTTGAGTTTTTCTCGGAATATTATTATCTATCGATGTCCGCTTATTGCGATGCCCATGATATGCCCGGTATGGCTCAATGGATGCTGGCAAGCAGTCAGGAAGAACACGAACACGCCATGCGTTTATATAATTACGTGATAAGTCGGGACGGCGAGATTGAATTAAAAGATGTGGCGGCTCCAAAAAAAGATTACGATTCCATTTTGGATGTGTTTGAAACGGCTTTTAATCATGAAAAAGTTGTTACGCAAAGAATTTACGATCTATATAAACTGGCCTTGGATGAAAACGATTATGCCACTCAAATTGAATTACAATGGTTTATCAGCGAACAGGTTGAAGAGGAGAAAAAAAATAAAGATATCATTCAACAGTTAAAGCTCGCCGGTAATAAACATACCGCGCTGTTTATGATCGATCAAAAATTAGCAGGGTTAAAAACGAATGACGCCGGCGCCGAATAATTTTAAACCCCTGTAAAGGCGTCCGATAAATGGCGTAATGCAATCGTATTTAAACGGAAAATCATTTCAAACAAGGAAAAAATTTAAGGAGAAGTAAAATGGCATCAAATAATGATAACTTATTAACCGGCTTTCTGCTCGGCGGAATTGTCGGTTTATCACTTGGCATACTCTTTGCGCCGAAAAGCGGTAAAGAGACGCGGGACGGTCTGTTGGAAGAAGGGGATGATATTCTTGAAAAGGCAAAAAAAGAATTGGAAACCGTAAAAAAGGAGTTGAATGATATTCGCTCCAAGATTAATGAAACTATAGCCCGCGCCAAACATACGATGACTGCCGAGGAACAGGAATATGAAGATGCGGTAAATTCTCTTGAAGAAGATGAAGTGGAAGAAGAAGCCCCTAAAAAAAGAACTCGAAAAAAACGGACGACTAAAAAAGAAGAGGCGTAGTCTTTTAAATAAATTTAGCGATATTGTCGGGTTTTTTGCCAATGGGTATGATAAATTCTACGGCGGATGTAAAAAGCGCAATATCGCTGTTTACGGATAGTTAACTATACCTGAAAGGGAAGATTATTATGGCTGTTTGGGAAACCGCCCTGGTACTATTGATTTTAAGCGTTACCATATTAACAATTCTCTTAATTCCCGTTGCAAACCAGCTTCGTCAATTCTTAAAAAAAATGGATAAAACGTTAGATACCTTAAACGCGGATCTGCCGGATATTCTTGAGGATTTGAAAGCAATGGGAGAATCTTTTAGCCATGTGAGCCAAAGGATAGAGGATATGACTGACGACGTTGCCGAGCTCGAAGAGACACTGGTGAATGAGATAAAAGAGCCGTTGCAAAGTATTGCCGCCGTGATTTCGTCGATTTTACAGCTTGGCGGACGCTTAAAAAACAGGCGAAAATCAACGAGCTCCAATTAACTTACCTTATAATATACCCATGTAAACGGCCCGGCCCGAGATTAAAATCAACATGATGATATTTTTATGGGGATACGGAAACGGTCCTTCCTATTCCCATAAATTCCTATTTCAATCCCTGGGAATAATCTTCATCGTTTAAGATCTTTTCTACATAGCGCTTAGCTTATCCTCGCCTTCAAAATAAAATCGTCATAGAAAGAGTGTATTGCTTCAACTAAAATGGTACTTTCTTAACTTTGTACCTTGACAAGTTTCAAATTAATTATTTATGTTATTTTCACTAAAATGAGGATAGGGTACAATCCGGAGACGAAGTCAGAGCACATAGGAGTGCATTAAACAGCATAATTGATGCCACCACCCAAGTTTGCCGGTTTCATACCGGTACCGCTGTTTGCAATAAATCTTGGGGATTCGGGGTTAAAGCCACTGAGTTTTGTTCCTTGATATAGCTTTGTTTAATCTTTTATGTATTAGCAGCGCAACGCCTTTTTCTTGCTTTTCCAATTTATAATTACATATTTCTATACGATTCCGGCTATAATTTTTCTTGTTCTTACTATGCTTGTCAGCATTGCTACCCCTATTTTAAGACCGTTCTTTTCGAGGCGCGGGCTGGACGTGCCCATGCTGGTTGGCTGTTACTATTGGCGGAATGATTGCTTTTTGCATATTGTGGTTTTTTGTGGGCGCTGTTGTTCTTGCTGTTGCTTATAATGTTTTTCAGGCAATGCTGGCCGATTAATGCTGAATATATAAAACGTAAGAAGAAAAGATTGACAAGAAATATTAATAAATGCATTTTCGTTCTATTGTTCGACGTTCGATATTAAGATGCTACGCTAAAAAAACGAACGATTTGAGCAGATGCGAATAGAGTATTAGGGGGACTAATTATAACGCTATGTTTATCAACGGGTCCCCTTTTTTGTTTTGCATTATGCAAGAAGTTGTATTGGTTCAGGCGATTTGGTACTTTTTAAAGCGAAAAAACTTTGTTATTTG
>CAYRJN010000319.1:0-2662 GCA_964424545.1 uncultured Calditrichaceae bacterium | reverse complement strand
GAGATATAGAATATACAAAAAACTACAAAACTTAACTGACTAAGTAGAACTAAAAGCAAAGACGGAAAATGGTATTGGAAAACGGATACCAGCTCAGACGAATTAGACGGGCATTATTTCTTTTACGCTTTATATTACGATCTCGTAGCCGACGAGCAAGAGAAAGTCCGCGTTCGTCAACACGTAAAAGCACTAACCGACCACATCGTCGCCCATGATTTCTATCTCGTGGATCACGACGGGCTGCCCACGCGTTGGGGACATTTTAATCCTTATGAATTAAATCATGATAAAAACTGGTTTACCAACAGAGGTTTAAATTCCTTAAGTATGCTATCTTATCTTGCCGTAGCCGAACATGTTACAGGCGATCCCAAATACCGAAAGACAGCCGACATGTTGATTGAGAAAGGCAGCTATTTACAAAATATGATGACCCAAAAATTCCAGCGCGGCATCGGCACCGGAAATCAATCCGACGATGAGATGGCCTTTATGTCTTACTACAACCTTATCAAATATGAAAAAAACCCCGAAAGGAAAGCCAGTTATGCGCTTTCTTTTATGTTAAGCTGGCAGCTTGAACGACCGGAAATGAACCCGTTTTTCAATTTTTGTTATGCTGCGGTTTGCAACGGTTTAAAATTTACGGATGCATGGGGAACTTATCCTTTAACGCCTACGGGAGATTGGTTAAACGACGCTCTGGAAACATTAAGACGCTTTCCGTTAGAACGGTTCGACTGGCGACATACAAACAGCAAACGTATTGATATTGTAAAACTCCCCAAATATAATCAAGGATTTGATGAAGGCGGTTTTGCAGGCAAGGGTTACCGCGTTAACGGTAAAGTTATTCCCGTGGATGAAACCTATTTTTCTCATTGGAATTATGATCCGTGGGACTTGGATCGTGGCGGCAGCGGTCACGAACTGGGAGACGGCGCGGTTTATCTACTGCCCTATTATATGGGTTTATATCATGGATTTATCGGGCATTAAGCGTTATTTCTGTAATATTTTCAGACAATCGTCTCTATTTCGATAGAAATTAAATCGCCATAAAACGATTTCGAATATAATCGTATATTTCGCTGATAGGCAGCTCATTGGTGCTGGCGCCGGTGCGTACGTAAAACTTTTCGGTATTATTATGGCTTAGATAGCTCGGAATATCGCACGGCTTAACATCTATACGCATAACTTTAACATTATTAACAAGTTCAATAACCAACGATACAAACTGCATTTGGTGAACACCGATGTGCTCGCGAATTAAATTAATCAGAAAAAGCGACGTTTTATCGTTATTTTTAAACCCGTCTTTTTCCAATCCTATCGCTTCGCCGTCGTCGTTAACGCCTACAAGCAACGTGCCGCCTTCGCTGTTCAAAAATGCCCCGATTGTTTTTAATACGGCATGTTCTATATTTTTATCGAATTTCTGCGTATAAAGATTATAGCGTAAAGTCGACTTAAATTCCACATGTTCCGACTCGCCGTTTTTCATCAGCGCGCTTGTAGTTGTCTGCATTTCCGAACGCAAATATCCGGCCACCATGGAAGCAAATTTGCGATATATTTTAAGGGCCAAAACAGGGTCGATTTTTTGCGGATCAAGAATATCTTCCTCTTTCAAAATTAGTAAAACGCTGTTCTCTTTTGTTATAACCGTTCCCGTTCGAATATTATTATCAATAAAGGAGATTTCACCGAAAAGATCGAATTTTTCAAAAACTTTAAGATGCTCGCCCTGAATGAAAAGGTCAAGGCGGCCGCTTTCAACGAGATAAACCATATTGCTGGCATCACCTTCCGCAAATACAATATCGCCTTTTTTATACTTTCGCCGATCAACTATTGCCGCCAAACTCATCGTTCAAATGCTCAAGCGGATTTATCTTTTTTAGAAAGTCATTTATATGCGAATAATTCATTATTTTTCCATGCTTATGATATTATAAATAGTTGGGTCTTATTTTATACGGCAAGGGGTCTTCAAATCCGTTTATCTGAAAGCCCCGCAGTCTCAAGGCACAACTGTCGCAAACGCCGCAGGCCTCATCTTCATTTTGATAACACGACCATGTTTTTTCCAATGGCGCGCCAAGCTCAATGCCTTTAGCAACAATTTCCCATTTTTTCAACGTAATAACCGGGGTTACAATTTCAAGATGCGTATCGGGCTTGGTGCCCATATCGATCACCCGATTAAAGGCTCTAAAAAAATCAACCCGGCAATCGGGGTAACCGGAAGAATCCTCTTCCACAGCGCCTATAAAAATTTTCACAGCGCCCAGCGCCTCAGCATGACTAACCGCAATGGATAAAATATTACCGTTGCGAAAAGGCACATAACTACTGGGAATTTCCTCATTCTGTAAATCGGCCTTGCTTACTTCCATTGCCGGATCGGTCAAACTGGAACCGCCTATTCGCCTGAAAAAGGAGACATCCACCGTATGCCGTTTTTCGATCTGATAAAAATCGGCAATATCATTAAAGGCTTTCCATTCCCGTTTCTCCGTTTTTTGGCGATAATTAAGATGCAAAAAAATCATCTCGTAATTTTGTGCGGCAATGGCCGCCGTAACGCAGCTGTCCAATCCGCCGGAGACCAAAACAATCGCTTTTTCTCTGCTCAATTTAAATACCGCCCTTG
>CAYRJN010000318.1:0-2663 GCA_964424545.1 uncultured Calditrichaceae bacterium | reverse complement strand
CGTCGTTTAGGGCAGAAATCTTTCATCGCAATGACAAAATTGTGTGTTTGCTCGTTTTGTCTTTGTCTTTTTAATTCAAAACAACTTTCGCCGGAAAAAAACAAATCGTTTTTACTCCATCGAAAACGCCATCACCCTTGCCGTGATTTGCGGCTTAACATATTTCTTCAGTGATTCGGGATAACCCAATTCCCAGGGCGACGGCCCCACATACTCCGATTTTTTACCGGACATTTTTATATAACCGGCCGTTGATATTTCCACAACGGTAAAGAGCGGATCTTTATAGGGCGCCGTGTATTTTATCCATTTAAAGTTTTTATCGACGTCTTTGCTATAACGAATTGCTTCATACTCTTCGCCCAGCCATTTATAGGACATGGAGTTTATGGTGATATACCAGATTCCGTTTATCGCCTCCGCATAATCATGATGCGTATGGCCGTTAAAACAGCAAATCACGCGGCTGTTTTTATGGCGTTTATTATGCGCTTCAAACATACTTCTGACCTCTTTGGAATTCTCAATAGAGTAGCGCTCTCCGGGAATATTCGGATCATGTCCGATCGGTTGATGAGAAAATATGACAAGGGGATTTTCTGCCGATTCCAATTGAGCGCGCAGCCAATTTAACTGTTTCTCGCCCATATAGGAACGGTAACCTTTGTCTCTCGATGATTTTTTATCATTTCCATCCAATACAATAAAGGTAAAACCTTTTTTAGAAAAAGTATAATAGGAACTTTGCATTCCCCGATAATCCAAAGCCTGTTTTAAGGTTGTGCCGCCGTCCATTTCGTGATTGCCGATAACATGATATTTATCCCCCGCATAGGCATTCCAAATGGCAAAATAGGGCGCGTATTCCTTTTTGGGAATACCGAAATCGCCGAGTTCAATAATAAAATCGGGTTTGGCAATTTTCATGCTGTCGATAAAAGCCGTTATTCTTTTTTGAGAATCGTGCATGGTCGGCAGATGGACATCGGAACACATACCGATGCGCACGGTTTTCACCTCTTTATACTGCCTGCAATTCGAAAAGATTATTAGCGATAATAAGAGTAATCCCGTCAATATTTTTCTCATTTCTTTCACCTCTCATATTTTATAGTATCGGAATTTCAAAAACCAATCTCTATTTGGAACATTTTAAACATTATTTTTATAATATTTTTTGTATACGGGCAATTTTAGATTGTCCAATTAAATTGACAAAGAAAAATAATAGTATAATATACAATTATTCCAACATGTGCACCCCCATTGTCATCCCGCATGTTTTAAGCGGGAATCCAAATCTTCCTATTCATGATTCAAATTTTCCGATTCATCGGAAAATGACACTTTTACGGTTCTACTATCCTATTTTCATTAATCACTTTGTGAAGCTATGTTCCTTTTGAGTCATATACAATGGTTGCTTCCGATAATATCTCCGCAAAACTTAATCATTAAAACGCCAAACAGCTGTTTTATTTATATTCAGCAACAATGATGAGCTTCTCCCGAAACGAAAAACCATTTGTCTATCTATTGCCTTTGTTAAAGAAAATATTATTTTAGTTATACTCACATTGCTTTGTGCTCCCATTATTATTTTTATACGCATATCCGGCCCGACAGCAATTAGTTCATCCTTCTTATTGACGATGTCGTATCCATATAATTGCAACTCATTCGTTAATTGTTTTAATTCCGCATTATTTAAAACAATTTCTATTGCGATTATATCTTTTAATAATAAATCGGTTCTATACACATTGGAAAGAGAGCATTTTCGCGAAATAGTTAAAGAATCGGGATGTTTATGCGGATATTTGAATTTCATAAAATCCAAATCATATTCCATTACCCATGTTCTTAGCGATCTATTTGTATCTTTGGAAGACAGAAAAAGAAACGTAAACCATGGAATTTCCCGATTATTTATCATTTTATTTCGTACTATTTTTTCAGCTTTATTGGGCATTTGTCTGTTGATATAGTTATACAGAGTAGCCGTACCGCCTATTATATCAACGCCGAACCCTATTCCCGTTAGCCTAACACTATTTTGATCGGCGCTTTTAAAAAACTCAATATATGTCTTTTCACCGAAAATATATGCCCCTGTCCATGATTGGCTATCCGCGGCGGTAACCGTTCCCGCATGGAAAGCGCAAAACTCATTTTTTAAAAAATCAGAATTGTAAATATCAGAATAAGTGAGACTGTCCATTACAATACTAATATGATTGAGATAAATAGGAGGAATTTTTTTATCGTTATTCTTTTTCCCTGTGCAGAAAAGCGTAAAAGACGCGATAATATTAAGGAATAAAATAAACCGATATTTTTTACCGAAAGAAAAAACGCTATTTTTATAATTACTGGGCATCATTTTTCCTCCAAAAATATTTACTCCACATATAATAAAACGATAATGTCAACGATTAAAAAATAATCTATCCGTCTTCTTCCTTAAATACGGAATAAAATCATCTCATTGTTGTTTAAATCAATAATCGGTTGATATGATTAAACAACGGCTTGTCCAAAAAGCAGGCGTTTGAGTTCGGCCACCTGCTGTTACAATAGGAGGATTTTGGCTATTAATTCTTCTTTCGATAATGCGTATAAATCATTGTTATTCATAGTGTTAAATATACGAAAAACAATGA
>CAYRJN010000317.1:0-2665 GCA_964424545.1 uncultured Calditrichaceae bacterium | reverse complement strand
AGATATAGAATATACAAAAAACTACAAAACTTAACTGACTAAGTAGAATTATATAATGTCCCGAAAATCCCGGCGCATCCATATTGTAGCTTATCAATGATGGATAAAAAATATTAAGAAAGGTGTAATATTTCAATAAAATGAAAAACTTTTTTTAATTTTTTTCGTTCAAATATATAAAAAAAACTTGCATTGCAGAGTGAAATTACCGATTATATATTAAGTATGGATATAGCAATAAGAAATTTTATTCAATACATAAGATTAGAGAAACGTTATTCCGGCGATACCGTGACGTCCTATTCAAACGATCTGTTACAGTTCGAAACGTTTCTTAAAGAGTATACGAAAGTGAATAGAATTTATTGGCATCTTATTTCGGTCTCTCATATCCGTTTCTTTTTAATCCATTTGCAAGATAAAAAGCACTCTTTGCGAACTATATCTCGCAAACTTTCATCCGTTAAATCGTTTTTTAAATATTTAGTGCGCGAAGAAATAATCGATGATAATCCTGCGTTATTAATTAAAACGCCTAAGCTGGAAAAGAAGCTGCCCGAATATGTAAACGAGAAGGATATTGAGCGCCTGATGGAGCTTCCGGATAAAAGTAGTTTTGAAGGCTTGCGGGATCAGGTTATCCTTGAGTTGTTTTACGGAACCGGAATGCGATTAAAAGAACTCCTTAATTTAAAAATTACTGATATGGATTTAAACAGCGATTTGCTGCGAATCGTTGGGAAAGGCAATAAAGAGCGTATCGTTCCGCTCGGTCAAATTGCTAAGGATGCGATTATACAATATCTGCACGTACGTCGTCATTATGCTTATGACGCCACGCCGAACCTGCTGATACTTAGGAACGGTAAAAAAATGTATCCAATGGCCGTGCAAAGAATTGTAAAAAAATATCTATCGCAAGCAAGCAACGTCAATAAGAAGAGCCCGCATGTTTTAAGACATAGCTATGCAACACATCTTTTGAATAACGGCGCCAGTATTCGGGTCGTAAAAGATTTACTGGGTCATGAAAGTTTGTCTACGACGCAGGTATACACACATCTTTCTATAGATCATTTAAAAAAAGTATATAAACAAGCCCATCCAGGGGCGTCAAATAAAAAGAACCATTAACTTAGGAGGTTAGGATGAATATTAGAATCACCACTCGAGGTTATAAAGCGCCTGAGCGATTAAAAAAATATCTCGAAGATAAGGCCAACCGACTGCACCGTTTTGAAAATGTGATTCGTGATTTTGAAGCAATTTTATCCTATGAGAAGATAGATCAAATTGTCGAGTTTAAATTGACTGTAAATAAAAAGATGATCATTGTTAAGGAGAAATCGGACGATATTTTTAAATCTATAGACTTGGCTATTGACAACCTTGAACGACAGGTAGTTAAAGCTAAAGAAATTACCAAAAATCGTAGAAAACAGAAACCTGTCGAAATGCTTGAAGTTTAATTAATTAAAAAGGCGCTATATGCGCCTTTTTTTATTTTGCGCTGTTAAATTTTCTTTATTAGATTGATAAATCGTTACATAAAAAAATGATTATCGTATTTGTTTTTTCTATCTTCGTGTATTATTGAAAACGGAACAAAATGTCTAATTATATAACAATCCGTACCTTATTAAGTGAAAATCATAATTCCTTGAAATTAAAGCTGGTTTGTTCCGAAAACGGTTTGAATCGTAAAGTTACCGTACGCGATTTACATCGTCCAGGTTTGGCGCTTTCGGGATTTGTGGAGCTGTTTACTTCGGATCGAATTCAGATTCTCGGCAATACGGAAATATCCTATTTATCCGGACTGAGCAAACAGAATTTGCATAAATCAATCGACCGCTTCATTGAATTTGAAATTCCGGCCATTATCGTGACCAACGACAATCCTATCCCTGAATATTTGATTCAAGCCGCTACGCGCCGCTATATTTCCATAATGCAAACGCCTTATTCTACAACGCGTTTAGTCCATTTACTGGGCGAATATCTCGAAACAAAATTTGCGCCGACTATTTCCGTACACGGCTCCCTTGTAGACGTTTACGGTATTGGAATTTTACTGACGGGACAAAGTGGAATAGGCAAAAGCGAAATAGCTCTTGATCTTGTGGAGCGCGGTCACAGGTTAGTTGCTGATGATATGGTGATTATTAAACGCACCGCCGAAGAAATATTAATGGGACGAGGTAAAGAAATTTCGGAGTTTTTACTTGAATTAAGAGGCGTCGGTTTGGTGGATATCCGGCGTATTTTTGGTATTCGCGGTGTGCGAAAAAGAAAAAGGATCGAGGTAGAGATAAAATTGGTGCCGTGGGAAGAAGGCAAAAACTATGAACGTGTTGGATTGGATGATTATTTCAATACAATTCTCGAGGTTAAAATACCGCAAGTGGTGCTTCCCATTAATCCCGGTAAAAATGTAACGGTAATTGCCGAAACCATTGCTATGCACCATTTATTGAAAATGTATGGATATCATACGGCCAAACAATTTAACGAACGGCTTAAAAATTTTATGAAACAAAAAGAATTAATTCCGTATCACAAGGATAAATCGTATTTTGAAAAGGATTGGGAATGAGCGGGAGCGCCTTGGCTTTTATAATTACGCACGGAAATCTGGCAGAAAAACTGGTTGATGTTTCAAAAA
>CAYRJN010000316.1:0-2687 GCA_964424545.1 uncultured Calditrichaceae bacterium | reverse complement strand
TCGGCGCAATAGCCGCGCCTACGGCAGGGTTACATTTTACGGAAGAATTGTTGGATAAAATACGAGCAAAAGGCGTTAAGATTGTACCGGTTACACTCCATGTGGGTTTGGGGACATTTCGCCCCATTCAGGTAGAAGATGTAACGCGTCACCAAATGGACTCAGAATATTATGAAATAAACGAAGAGGCCGTTGAACAAATCAATGAAACAAAGATGAATAAGGGAAAAGTTGTTGCGGTGGGCACAACCGTTGTGCGCGTTCTGGAAACGGCGGCCAATGCGGATAATTTGGTTAAAGTCGGTTCGGGCTGGACGGATAAATTTATTTATCCTCCGTACAAATTTAAAATTATTGATTCCTTAATTACAAATTTCCATCTTTCCGGATCAACGCTGTTTCTTTTAATTTCAGCTCTGGCCGGAAAAGATTTAATGTTAGAAGCTTATCAAGAAGCTATTGATAATGAGTATCGTTTCTACAGCTATGGCGATGCTATGTTGATTGAATGAGATTCCCAATAGCATAAGGAACGGGCTTTTTCAATGAAGAAGCCCGTTTTGTTTTCTTATGAAATCTTTGAAAGTTTTTGAGATTAAATTTATTCCAATAATTAATTAAGTAAACTATGCTTGAATATTTGGACACGCTTTTTCAGCAGATTTCACCTCTGACCGCTTACATTTTGCTTTTTATCAGCGCATTTGTAGAGAACGTTTTTCCGCCTATCCCCGGCGATACAGTAACTTTAATAGGCGCTTATCTTGTTACTTCGGGAAAGTTAAGTTTTACGGGCGTTTATCTTTCCACTACTTTGGGCAGCGTGTTGGGCTTTTTTGCCATGTATATGATTGGTTTAAAACTGGGCAGGCAATTTCTACATTCAAAAATCGCTCGCAAAGTCTTCACCGAAAAACAATATCAAAAAACGGAAAAATGGTTTTCTAAGTATGGTTATGGTATCATCGCGGCAAATCGCTTTCTTAGCGGCACACGTAGCGTTATTTCTATTTTTGCAGGCTCATTTCACCTTAATTGGATTTATGTGCTTGGGTTGGCCACATTAAGCGCCCTTTTATGGAACGGCCTATTAATTTATATTATCTACGTAGTCGGACTTAATTGGGAAGTGATTACGGAGTTAATTTCACAATATAATAAAATTGTAATTGCGCTTACGCTTATAATTATCGCCGTAATAGTTGTCCGCAAAATGCTCCGTAAAAAAAAATCCGATATTAAATAAAAAAGGCGGGTTAATACCCGCCTAAATTTTCTTTCGAAAAAGATTTTACTTAATCTTTTTTAATATTTCTAAAAGATAATCGTAAACATTTTTTACCGATTCGATGCGGATACGTTCGTCGGGAGAATGTGCGCCTTCGATATCGGGACCGAAAGAGATCATATCCATTCCCTCGTAGTGCTCACCGATAATACCGCATTCCAAGCCGGCATGGATTGCTTTAACTTCGGGCTCTGATCCGTATTTCTTCAAATAAATTTCTTTACATGCTTTTAACAATGCCGAATCGGGATTAGGCGTCCAGGCCGGATAGCCTCCGCCTTGTTCAACGATAAACCCGCCCAGCTCGCCAAGCGCTTTCACTTTATCGGCAATATCTTGAACAGCTGAAGCGAGCGAAGATCGCTGACTGGTGAGCATCTCAATTTGATTGTTATTGGTATTGATTATGGCCATATTAGTGGATGTTTCGACCAATCCTTCAATAGCATGACTCATAGCCACGACGCCGTGCGGCATTACATAGAGTACGCGAATCAATTGATCACGTATCGGAGCGGACATAACGGAGGAGAAAGGGACGCTTTCCGTTAAGATAATTTCAACGCCCGCATCGGTAAATTTCAATTCATCTTTGAAAATGTTATTATATTCCGTAATAATAGTTTTTAAGTCGTTTACTTTGTCTCCGGGGAAAACAATTTCAGCTTCGGCCTCGCGCGGTATGGCATTGTGTTTGCTACCGCCCTTTATGGAGACCAGTCCAAAGTCGTAATCCGCATTGAGTTTATATAGCAGACGAGCCAATAATTTTATGGCATTGCCAAAATCTTCATGAATATTTAAACCGGAATGGCCGCCGCGCAAGCCGCCGATTTTTATGTTGAAAGATTTTCCTGATTCAGGCGCCGGATTCCATTTAATGGTTTTCTTTAAATGCGTGTCTTTCCCGCCTGCGCAGCCTATATACAAGGCGCCTTCTTCTTCGGAATCAATATTCAATAGTATCCTGCCCTGAACGAAATCGCTTTTTAATTCATTGGCGCCGGTTAAACCCGTCTCTTCGTCAATAGTGAAAAGAAATTCTAACGGCGGATGTATTACGGAATCGTCTTCCATCAACGCGAGAGCCATTGCGGTTTCAATACCGTTGTCCGCGCCGAGGGTCGTGCCGTCTGCAGTAATCCATTCGCCGTCTCTTATTAATTTAATGGGGTCTTTGGAAAAATCATGCACCGTGTCGTTGTTTTTTTCGCAGACCATATCGATATGTCCTTGAATAACAACTCCCGGGCGATTTTCCATTCCGGCGGTGGCCTCTTTGCTAACTAATACATTACCGGCATTGTCGGTCTTCCATGGCAGATTAAAGTTCTTAGCGACAGAAATGATATATTCTCTTACCGCTTGTTCATTTCCGGAACATCTTGGTATTTGACTG
>CAYRJN010000315.1:0-2715 GCA_964424545.1 uncultured Calditrichaceae bacterium | reverse complement strand
CGGCGAATTGGGTATCGCTATTAGCGTCGGTTTATTGGAAATATTGGCCAAAATGGCGCTTTACTATATCCATGAAAGAGTCTGGGATAAGAGCCATTTCGGGAAAAAGCGTATTCCCGGATTTGTATTATGGATCAGCGGCATTCCCTGTTCCGGCAAAACTACTCTGGCCGATATGATTTATAATGAACTGGAAAAGGAAAAACTGAATTTACAGCGACTTGACAGCCATGATATACGACCGCTCTTCCCCGAAACGGGCTTTTCGAGAGGTGAGGTTAATAATCATGTTAAACGTGTCGGCCATTTGGCTTCGATGTTAGAAAAACGCAGCATTATTGTCATCGCTTCCTTTGTTTCCCCTTACAAAGAGAGCCGCGATTTTGTGCGCAAACAATGCGCCAATTATTTTGAAGTATTTTTAGATATCAATCCCGAACGCGCTAAAACATTCGATAAAAAGAGGCTTTATGAAAAAGCCGAAAAGGGGGAGATTGATCATTTTCCCGGCGTCAATATGCTTTATGAAACGCCTGAAACGGCCGATATGAAACTTGATATGAATGCCAAATCGCTTGACGAGGCCAAGAAGGAAATTTTAAAGGAAATTCGTATGCGTTTTTTGAGCTGACGGGTATGATGAATGTGGCCCGTCGCCGGTTAGAAACTTGTTGTAGAATTGTTTGTTAATAATTTGTTATAAAATCGGAGTAAAGATATAAAATGGATCATTTGGATCAATTAGAGAGTAAAAGCGTCCATATTTTGCGGGAGGCTTACGCTAATTTTAAAAATCTCGGTATGCTGTGGTCGATAGGCAAAGACAGCACTGTTTTGTTATGGCTGGCGCGTAAGGCTTTTTTCGGGCATGTTCCTATTCCGCTGATTCATATCGATACCAATTTTAAGATACCGGAAATGATTGAATATCGCGATCGGCTGGCCTTGGAGTGGAATCTGACTATGATTTACGGTCAAAATGAGCAGGCTTTGCGCGATAAGCAAACTTACGCCGACGGTAATGTTGATCGTATTGCTTGCTGCCGACTGCTGAAAACGGAGGCGTTGAAACATACGCTTGACGGCAGTTGGAAACGCTATCGCATGAATCATGCCTCGGGACGGTATGATGTTGATAAAAATACGGAAGCCTTTACGGGGATTATTGTCGGCGTGCGGGCGGATGAAGAAGGCAGTCGTTCCAAAGAACGTTATTTTTCGCCGCGCGATAAAGAAAATTTTTGGGATGTGGGCGATCAGCCGCCGGAATTTTGGAATCAATATAAAACCGATTTTGCTCCGGGAACGCATCTGCGCATTCATCCTCTATTGGATTGGACGGAGTTAAATATTTGGGAGTACATTAAACGGGAGAATATACCGACGGTCTCGCTCTATTATAATCAAGGCGACGGTAAACGTTATCGCTCCTTGGGCTGCTATCCGTGTACGTTCCCCGTAGAATCACAAGCGCGCAATGTGGATGAGATTATCGAAGAGCTAAAAACGGGGAAATTTGCCAATATTGCGGAACGTTCGGGTCGGGCGCAGGATAAAGAAGACGGCGGGGGATTAGAGACGTTGCGGAAAGATGGGTATATGTAGGGGACTGGTTGCTGGTCGCTTGTTGCTCGTCTCTCGTCGCTGGTCGCTCGTCTCTTGTCGCTGGTTGCAGGTTGTTTTGGGGTGGAATTGAGCGATTTGATTGTGAATGCTTGATAGGATGTTAGCAGGAGGATTGTTAATTGAATATAAATAATTTTGGGTATTAAGGTGAATGGATATCGCGACCTTGATATATATTATTTAGCAAAGAAACTTGCAATCGATGTACATCTTTATTCTTTAAAATTGCCAAAATATGAGCTATACGAAACAGGCAGCCAGATTAGGAGAGCGACAAAAAGCATTTTATTTAATATTGTTGAAGGTTATGGGCGAAGGCGATACGTTAATGAATTTATCCGCTTTTTAATCTTTTCTCAAGCCTCCTGCGATGAGGTTGCGGCGCAATTAGAATTGTTGTTGACTTTATATCCGGGGGTCGAATCGCCTGATAATATTATTGAAGAATGCGATAAATTAGGAAGGAAGATAAATAAATTTATCCAAGGCGTTGAGGCTAATAGGATTAAATTTTAATGGCCTTTAACTACAATTCGACGGTAAGGAGCAATTGCGAGCAGCTAATATCATAAATAAAATTCAGAATTAAAACCAACATAATTGAAATATCTATGAACAATCAAAATATCGACAATAAAGAACAGATGAATATCGTGATCGTGGGACATGTGGATCACGGGAAAAGCACCATTATCGGACGTATGCTGGCGGATACACACTCTCTTCCTGAAGGAAAGTTGGAGCAGGTTAAAGAATCCTGCCGCTTGAATTCCAAGCCCTTTGAATACGCTTTTTTATTGGACGCCCTTAAAGACGAACAGTCGCAGGGAATTACTATTGACGCCGCCCGTGTTTTTTTCGAGACGCAGCGTCGGCATTATATTATAATCGACGCACCGGGACATATTGAGTTTTTAAAAAATATGATTACCGGCGCTTCGCGAGCGGAAGCGGCTCTTTTGGTTATCGACGCTAATGAGGGCGTGCGTGAAAATTCCCGTCGTCACGGTTATATGTTGTCTATGCTGGGTATTAAGCAGGTTGCCGTGCTGGTGAATAAGATGGATTTGGTTGATTACAGCCGACAGG
>CAYRJN010000314.1:0-2716 GCA_964424545.1 uncultured Calditrichaceae bacterium | reverse complement strand
CTTACCCCTTTTATAAGGGGAGATTTATTTTTTCTGTTTTGCAAGATAGATGGAACAAGCGTAAACTTTGAAATTCCGATACTATAAATTAAGGAGATTAGTGTGAAAAAGATATTAATAATAAGCATCGTTATGTTTACCTTTATATCAACGCTTTCGGCCCAAGATGGAATAGGCGTCGGTATAATTGCCGGCGAGCCTACCGGTTTATCGGGCAAAATGTGGATGGCGGACAACACAGCGATAGATTTGGGCATGGCTTGGTCTTTCAGCGGCGAAAAGAATAGTTTTCATATTCACGGCGATTATCTGTGGCATAATTTTTCGTTAATTAAAGTAGATCAAGGAAAGTTACCTCTTTACTTCGGCGTAGGCGCCAGAGCGCGTTTTGGCGTGAACGCTAATATCGGTGTTCGTATTCCCGTAGGTCTGGCTTATATTTTCGAGCAGGCGCCCGTTGATATCTTCCTCGAAATGGTTCCGATCATGGATTTAATCCCCGACACCAGATTTGATTTTAACGGGGGCGTCGGCGCCAGAGTTTACTTTTAAATCTGCTATACCAAACAACCGAGTATATATCCAATAAAAGCGCTTGCAGGGCTATGCCAAAATTATTCTAAGCGAATTTAACTAAGACAGCGCTTGTTGAATTGAGACTAAATAATCGGCAAATTGAGGCCATTAACTATTTAAGAGAAAACTTAAATCAATATCGAAAACAACAGCAACCGGAAATTCGGCGGAATTAGTTGGTAAATTTAATTTAGTAAAGAGATATGGATAAGTTGCAGCAGGAAGTGTCTATATTTTAATTGGCTAAATGGGGATAATTAAGAAATCCTGCGCACGAATTATGTATAGAAAGAGCGTTTAGCGACATACTCGAAAAATGATCTATCTGCGCTGTTTATCAGGCGTGCATCCCGCCGTCCATTAAAATATTTTCACCGTTAATATAAGCCGAGGCTTCCGAGGCTAACAAAACAACCAGCCCTTTAATATCGTCATGATTGGCCATACGGCCAACGGGCACTTTTTTGCAATAATTTTCAACAAAACGCTTGGGCTGATTATTAAACAATCCGCCCGGACTGATACAATTTACCCGTATTTTTTTATCGGCCAGCATACGCGCCATAAAACGGGTTAGGTTAATTATACCGCCGCGGTGAAAAAAGTAATCGGGCGGCATATCACCCATGTCGGTTCCTTCATAATTCGATAAATCGGGTCCGTACATGCCCATCATGGAACTGATATTGATAATACTGCCTCCCCCGCTTCGGGCGATTAAATCGGCCGATTCCCGTAAAATATCCATCATGCCCGAGGCGTTAACGCGCATCGATTCGGCAAATTCTTCGATCGGCGCATCATAGCCGTGCATGGGCCGGCTGACGGCGTTATTGACAAAAACATCCAAGCGCCCGAATTTCTCCTCGATTCCGCGCTTTAAGACCATTACAGATTCATGCTCAGCCTGATCAAACCGCATGGCATGAACATCCAAACCTTTACCTTGAAATTCCCGCGCCAGGGCCTCCCCCTCTTGTAGATTACGGGAAGCCGTGATCACCGTGCCGTCGGCTTCCGCCAGCCCCTCAACAATACAACGCCCGTACATCCCCGCGCCGCCGCTTACAAGAATAATTTTGTCTTTTAAGCTCAATAATTCTTTTACATGCATCTTCTTTCCTTATTATTTTAAAGAAAATCTATTTTTTCACCGCCGAGTTCTAAGCTTTTCCTTGCCGCAATTAAGGTTTTAATGATATTTTCGGTTTTTTCAAAGGATAGACGCGGCTTTCCTGCGCGCACGGAACGGATAAATTCCGTCAGATTTTCTTTAAACATGGCATACGAATTTTTAATTTCGATCAGTTCCCAGCCGTTGCGGCCGAACAGCGATAATTGAAAGGTTGCCGCTATTTTCATGAATAAATGAATCGTTGCCAAAAGGCCGTTTTTAAATCTGATCACAACAATATCCCTGCCCGCTTCCCCGCTGTGCCGTACCGATTCGACCTCGGGATCGTCAAGCAAAGCGAACAGAGCCTCCAACATGTGTACGCCGTACTTTACCCAGTCTTTTACACCGACAACGGTGGCCAATTCAATTTCACCGAGAGTCGGCAGCGCGGCCTTAAGCGCCAGACATTCGCCGGCATAACGCATGGAAGAGCAGGACATTAAAAGCTTCCCTTTTTTATACGCTTCTTTAAAATAGCTCAAATCATCATTATTAATGGCAAGCGGCTTATCGATAAAGATCGGGATATCAGCATCAAGAAACGGTTTTGCCATGGTAACATGATTTTCAGGATCGTCACGCGCCAGCAAAACGGCATCAACCTGCCCGACCATCTCTTCCGGGCGGTTAACCGTATTTTCTATCCCTGATGATTTGGCAATATGCTGCGAAATACTTTTTTCCTGTGTCCAGACATGGGTCACTTGCGCGCCGTCAATGCCCAGCGTATCGCGGTTTGCTTTTAAATAGAGCGGAATACCCGCAAAACCGCACTTATCCATCTCCTTTTCATTAAAAGCGCCGTTAATAATAGCCGCCCACGAATAAGGATGACCGTTTCCTTCACTCATGCCGATGATGCCTAATTTTAACACAATACGTATCCTTTTTATGTTAAGGTTATTTACAAAACACAGCTGTCCTAAATAATTTTATTTTTGTATTTTGATATTGATAAATCAA
>CAYRJN010000313.1:0-2760 GCA_964424545.1 uncultured Calditrichaceae bacterium | reverse complement strand
CGACCTGTGTTAATACTTCGCCTATTACATTTGCGGAGCTAAAGACCTAATCATTAATCACAATTCCGCCTATTCGCGGTTATTTCTATGATTTTTTGCAAGACTCATTTTAAATTTATAGAAAAAGAACATAGTTTTACAAGTTGATTAATGTTGAATTACACAAATAGAAAAACAGATTAAAACCGTCCCCTTAAAAAAGGGGACTATAGGGGTTGTCCGGTTTTCATTATTCATTAATTCCGATATTTATCACAACCCCCTTACCCCTTTTATAAGGGGAGATTTATTTTTTCTGTTTTGCAAGATAGATGGAATAAGCATAAACTTTGAAATTCCGATACTATAAAATAAAACGCGCCGTATGGAGCTAACACAACGCGTTTAATAATAAAATACTTTAGGCTTTTTATTTTGTCTGTTCTTTTTGTGAATTCATTGCCGCAATGGCGCTCATGCGTACAATGGTTTCCACATCGCAATGACGCTGTAAGACATGAACGGATTTCTTTAAACCGAGCAAAATCGGGCCTACTGCTTCGGCTCCACCGAGACGCGCCATCAATTTATAACCGATATTTCCAGCTTCGAGTGATGGAAAAATTAACAAGTTTGCCCGTCCTTTTAGATCGCTGAAATCAAAATATTGCTGCTGCTGTTCCACATCAAAAGCCGTATCCACCTGCATCTCGCCGTCAATTTCCAAATCAGGACGACGCGATTTAACAATTTCCACCGCTTTAGCCACTTTGGATGTTTTGGGATGACGCACTGAACCAAAATTACTGAACGATAACATGGCTACCTTAGGTTTAACGTCGAAACGTTTAACTTCGTCAGCCGCAAGAATAGCAATTTGCGCTAATGTTTCGGCATCGGGATCGATATTTACCGTGGTATCGGCAAAGAAGAGCACTTCGTTCTTAAAAATCATCATATATAAGCCGGCAACCATTTTATTTTCCTGTTCCGCTTCCAATATTTGCAAAGCGGGACGAATCACATCGGGATAATAATGATTTACACCGGAAAGCATACAATCCGCGGCGCCTTTACGCACCATCATCACGCCAAGATAATTGGGATCTTTTTTTAACATACGTTCGGCAATGGGTCGCGTTACGCCTTTGCGCTGTCGAATTTTATGTAGATCATTAATATACTCATCCAAATGTTCAAAATTTGTTGAATCAACTATTTCGGCGCCGTCAAGATGAATTTCATTCTCCTGCGCCAATTTATCAATCGTCTTTTCATAGCCAATCAGTACCGGTTTGGCTATTTTTTCATCAATTAATATCTGCGCTGCCCGCAATATCTGCAAATCTTCGCCTTCGGGAAATACAATACGCTTATCCATACCATGGGCTTTATTGATAACCCAGCGCATAACTTCGTAAGAACGCCCCAAACGTCCTTCCAATTCATAGCGATAGGCGTCCCAATCATCAATCGGACGACGCGCCACGCCTGTTTCAACGGCAGCTTTGGCAACGGACAAACTTTCCCACATCAAAACACGAGGATCAAATGGTTTGGGAATGATGTATTCCGGGCCAAAGTGGATCGGTTTCCCCCCGTAAGCTTTTATAACGGAATCGGGAACATCTTCTCGCGCCAGTTCGGCCAGCGCTTTTACGGCGGCAATCTTCATCTCGTCATTGATAGCCGAAGCGCGCACATCAAGAGCGCCCCTGAAAATAAAAGGAAATCCCAATACATTATTAACTTGATTGGGATAATCGGATCGGCCGGTAGCCATAATCAGGTCCTTGCGTACATCAACGGCGTCTTCATACATGATTTCAGGATCGGGGTTGGCCATAGCCATGATAATCGGTTTATCAGCCATAGTCGCCACCATATCTTTTGTAACCAGTCCGCCTACCGATACACCGGCAAAAACATCGGCTCCGACCATTACATCCGCCAAAACAGCCGCTTCCGTTCCATTGGCCAAGCGTTCCTTATAGGGATTCATACCCTCCTTACGTCCCTTATAAACCAGACCTTTCGAATCTACGAGATATAAATTTTCTCGTTTAACGCCCAACATTATATAGAGATTAGCGCAGGCTATTCCTGCTGCCCCGGCTCCGCTGAAAACCACTTTAACATCTTCAATTTTTTTACCTTGCAAATCCAACGCGTTTAACAATGCCGCGCCGGAAATAATAGCCGTTCCATGCTGATCGTCATGAAACACCGGAATATTCATCATTTCTTTTAATTTTTCTTCGATATAGAAACATTCGGGCGCTTTAATATCTTCAAGATTGATGCCTCCGAAAGTCGGTTCCAAAACTTTCACCGTATTTATTATTTCATCGGGATCATGCGTATTCAGTTCTATATCAAAAACGTCGATATCGGCAAAACGTTTAAAAAGCACACCCTTGCCTTCCATAACCGGTTTACCGGCTTCTGGTCCGATATCGCCCAAGCCCAGCACTGCCGTTCCGTTAGATATCACCGCCACCAAATTCCCTTTGGCCGTGTAATCATAAACTTTCTCTAAATCTTTATGAATTTCACGGCAGGGTTCGGCCACGCCCGGCGTATAAGCTAGCCCCAAATCACGCTGCGTTATACACGGCTTTGTGGCTACAACTTCTATTTTTCCTTTGCGCCCCTGACTATGATAGTTAAGAGCGTCCTCTTTGCGGATCATTTTTCCTCCTTAAAAAACATTTTTTATAAAAAATTTGGCTCTACTGGGTTTCTTGTGGGTAAAGTTCCAATTTACCAAGGAAAAACAGT
>CAYRJN010000312.1:0-2785 GCA_964424545.1 uncultured Calditrichaceae bacterium | reverse complement strand
TTGTCGCTTCCTCTCAAGAAAACATCGACTATAACCAAGGCGATATGTGGGATTCGGGCAAGATCCTATCTAAGCAGTGCGTTAATGTGGAATATCAGGGCAAACCATTATGGGAAAACAGCGTTTATTGGTGGAAGGTTCGTATTTGGGATCAGAATGGCATAGCAACGCCTTACAGCGCGGCGCAAAGATTTCGCACGGGGCGATTGATTTTATTACCCAATGAAAGTAAATGGATAAAAACGGATACGGGACAATATCTGCTTGAAAATCGTCAACGCGCGGATTATCGGCAAATTTCGCCGATGAAATTTATACAACTTGGCCCCGGACATTATTTTGCCGATTTCGGACGAGCTGCTTTTGCTACGCTTAAAATACATATAAAAGACTCCGGAGAAAAAGACTCGTTGATATTATTCCTAGGCGAGCGTAAAACGGCGAATAATCGAGTACATAAAAATCCGGGAAAATCGAACATCGGCTATAAAAAAATCGTTTTAACTTTAAAAAAAGATATTCACGAATATACCATCAATCTGCCTCGACATATATCCCATGCCCCAAATGGCCAGCAGCTTGCAGAACATATGCCGGAAGTACTACCGTTTCGCTATGTAGAAATATTAAATGCTCCGCCAACGCTGAAAAGCGGCAACATAAGCCAGTTGGCGCTCTATTATTATTTTGATGATTCATCTTCATCTTTTAACGCTTCAAACGATACGCTTAACAAGGTTTGGGGGTTATGTAAATATACCTTAAAAGCTACGCCTTTTCTCGGTCTTTACGCCGACGGCAATCGCGAGCGCATGCCTTATGAAGCTGACGCCTATATTCAGCAGCTTGGCCACTATTGCGTTGATCGGGAATATGCTATTGCCCGTTATACATTACAATTTTTATTAGATAATCCGTCATGGCCGACCGAATGGCATATGCATACGGTTTTTATGGCCTATGCCGATTATATGTATACCGGCAGTACGGAGCTGATTGAAAAATATTATGATCGACTGAAGGCCAAAACCTTAACGGCTTTAGAGCGTGAAGACGGCCTAATCAGCACAAGAACGGGTTTGTTGAATGAAGATGTGCTGCGAAGCCTACATTTTTCGGGGAAGAAGATGCACGATATTGTGGATTGGCCGGCGGGAACCCCGAAAGGGAAAAAGCAAGCGTCCAATCAGGGGCCGACGCCAGAGGGTGAGAGAGACGGATATGTTTTCAGCGACTATAATACAGTGGTTAACGCCTTCCATTACCGTGCTTTGGTATTAATGTCGCGCATGGCTAAAGCCGTTGGGGAAACAAGTGATGCCGTAATTCTTGCAAGAAAAGCGGAAAGAGTTAAAGCGAGTATAAACCGTTTGATGTTTGATGAAATAAGGGGCGTTTATAAAGACGGCGCGACTGTACGGCACGCCTCTCTGCATGCCAACATGTTTCCGTTGGCTTTTGATATCATACAACCGCAGAACATGAACAGCGTGGTCTCTTTCATAAAAAGCCGCGGTATGGCTTGCAGCGTTTACGGTGCCCAATATCTTTTGGACGGTTTGTATAAGGCGGGCGAAAGCGCTTATGCTTTACAATTAATGATTTCCGAATCCAAAAGAAGCTGGATGAATATGATTAAGGTCGGATCTACGATGACAACCGAAGCATGGGATGAGTATTACAAACCTAATTTAACGTGGAATCATGCATGGGGAACAGCTCCGGCTAATATTATCGCGCGAAAACTAATGGGCATTGAGCCCTTGCTGCCTGCTTTCCGTAAAATACGTATCAAGCCGCAGCCGTCTGTTTTAAAAAATATAAATATTAAAATACCGACCATACGCGGTGCGGTAACGATGCACTGGCAGGCGCGCGGTGAACAATTTGCGTTATCGGTAAAAATCCCAGCAAACAGCTCCGCCCAAATTTGGCTGCCTGCCGAATCACGAAAAGATCTTCGCGAACGGGGATTGAGAATAAGCGAAATAACGGATATCCGATTTCTCGGTAGAAAAGACGGGTTTTTTATCTACGAAGTTCCTGCGGGTAGTTTCCTGTTTAGCGGATTGTTGCGGCGTAATTTTAAGGAATAATTTTATCTTCTTAATAATCCGAAAATTAAAAAAAAGAGGGCGCAATTTATTGATGCAGCCCTCCTATTAACAGTTGTTATAATTATGAAGTATGCTCGTTCAAATAATGTGTATGGAAATATAAGACACTATTTTACCAAAATCATTTTCTTTATGTCAAAGTAGGCGCCCGAAGATATCCGATAAATATATACGCCGCTTGGCAGCTGATATTGCGAAGCGTCAAAGGTTACGGTATGCTTTCCGGCGTTTTGTTTGTTATTAATTAGCGTGGTTATTTCCCGCCCGCGCAAATCATAAATTTTTAAAGTAACGTTATGCGTTTGAGGTATTGTATAAGCGATTTCGGTTGAAGGATTAAAAGGATTGGGGAAATTTTGTTGCAAGGTAAAGATATTGGGCAAAGCGCCTTTTTCGTTTATGGCGGTTGGATTAACGTAGTGAATGACTAAATTATAGCCGTATGCGGTGAACGATTCGTTTTTATATTTAAAATTAAGGATTCTGTCATATTGAATCCATTGCTGAGCGCCTTCGTCCCATTTATAACCGAATTTTTGATATAAACGATGATTATCGTCATACAAGGAGGATATTTTTTCTCGATAATCATAATAGCTCCCTCCGCTTGATGTCTCGTTAATTATATCGGTTAACTGGGAGTACTCGTTGTAAAAGTATATCTTTTG
>CAYRJN010000311.1:0-2799 GCA_964424545.1 uncultured Calditrichaceae bacterium | reverse complement strand
AGTACAGTTTTACGGGAAAGGATACCACCTCTATTAGAAATAATGAGTTTTGGCTACCGATGATTCATTTAAAATATGAACCGAGCAATTGGTTTCAATTAAGACTGGCCTATACCAAAACATTAGCACGGCCGAATTTCACGGATATTATTCCAAATATGTATTATAACAATGAATACATTAACTTGAAAAATCCTCATCTCCGTCCCGAATTGGCCGAGAGTTATGACATCTATTTTTTGTTTAGCGAAAATCATCTCGGACTTTTTACCATCGGCGGGTTTTTGAAAAATATACAGGATAAAATATTTTCACGAGGCAACAGAATATTATTCGATCCCGCAAAATTTAATTTACCCGACTTTTACAAAGGACGTAAATATTCAACCCAAGAGAATGATGAAACGATGTCTTACACTAAAGGAATTGAAATTGACTGGCAGACTAATTTTTGGTATTTGCCTTCCTTTTTAAAGGGGTTTGTATTTAGTATTAACTATACAAAAATATTTTCCGAAACCACTTATCCAAGGTTTAGGATAGAAAGAATGGGAACGCCCTGGGCTCCGATAGATACGGTTATCAATGAAAGTTATGATGACAGATTAACAGGACAACCAAATAATATACTAAATGTTGCAATTGGATATGACTATAAAGATTTCAGTGCTCGGCTTTCTATGAATTATCAATCGGATATTTTTAGCGATCCTAGTTTTTGGACGGAATATCGCTCTTTTTCAAATGCATTGACGTTATGGGATATCCAAATTCGACAAAAACTGCCATGGAAGGGATTGGTGGTTTACTTTAATGCTTCAAATATAACCGGTTCTATTGAAAGAACGCATTTCTATGCAGGAAAGCCACGCTCCGAAAACTATTACGGCAAAACCGTAAATGTAGGACTTAAGTGGAGAATTAATAGCGAGGAATAATGAGTAAAAAAATGAGGTGCGATATTTATTAAATCACAGAAAAAACATTCATTAAAAGAAAGGAGGTAAAGACATCTAATCGCAATAATTGAATTTCTTGAACTTTAAAAAAATTAGTATAAGAAAAAAGGATACAATATGAAAAAGCTGAGTACAATAGTATTAAATGTGTTATTGTTGGCAATTTTACTGCCGAACATGATTTTTTCACAGAACAGGGGCGAGGTTATCGTTGTACCGCCCGAGTATGAAGGAAGTTCTTTCGGTGTACTGAATCGTTTTATTATGGGTGATACTATCGCTGGCGGTGAAAGAGCACATCCCAATGCGATTTACAGGTTGCAAAGAGGGGAATACTATGAAGTTAATTCTAAACTGGTCATTGATTTTAATATTACCATCGACGCGGAGGCTGAAACTGATCAGGCAAATCCGACACGCCCGCCGATGATTATTGTTGGTAAAGATGATCAAGGCAACAAAATTAATCCAATATTTGATTTTCAAGGCGACAGCACATACATAGAATTAAAAGGTTTGATGATTAATGCTTTTGATCCTACAGGCCCGATAACTGAACAACCTGGAAGATGGGGGATGTATTTTTACGGTGCATTTCATCGCTTCTCCATGGATAGTTGTATCGTTTTGGGCTATGAATCCGCCGTTACGAATCCTAGAGCTACCGACAGATGTTCCTATTTCTATACGAATAATATTTTCTATAATATGATAGATATTCATGGTGTCGGCGGTGGCGGCGTTATGAGCAACACGGTAAAAGAGGCTTATAATGATTCGATCGTAATTGTTAATAATACTTTTTTTAATATGGGAGGCAATATCTTTTTAGATTGGGAATTTGTAGATTATTACGAATACAGTCATAATACAATGTATAATACAAGTATTAACGGTTTATGGCTTCCTAATTTTATCAATACCAAATTTAATGATAATTTATTTGTTGATTATCAAACGGTAGGCGAAACGGAATATGAGTATTTAACCGGACATTGGGATAAAGGTACGCCGAGGCACGGCCATGCCAGTATCTTAAAGCTTAATTTGTCCGATCCAACAATTTTGGTCGATCATAGAATGCAAGAATCCGATCGTAAGGTAGAAGCTAATAATAATGTCTATTATTGGTCGCAAACGCTTAGAGAATATTGGGAAAACGGAACAAGCCAAAGAGATATAGATATGGGACATAGTGGTGAAATACATCCAATAACATGGATCAATAGTATGACCGATTCTATGTTTAAAAGTCTTGGCGATTATCAATATCCCCATTTGGTTCAAGAAAATAATGTGAATTTAGATCCGGGATTTGACGCACAAATGGTGAGCGATGTATTAGCTAAAGAGATACCGTTTGTTCAAGAATACCGTAAATACGGATGGACGACCTTGGACGATGCCGTAGAGCGTTATTATTATAAAGATGGCACCGGAGCAGAACTTTTTAATGTACCGTGGCCGTTAAACTGGTCATTGACCTATACCAATGAAGCCGTGTTAACGCACGCACAAGGTGGGTTCCCTGCAGGTGATTTAAATTGGTTCCCTGATAAAAAAGCTGAGTGGGAAGAATGGATTAAAACAGATGTTGAAAAAGATATAAATGGTTCAGTACCTAGTGAGTATAAATTATCACAAAACTATCCAAATCCTTTTAACCCTACTACAGAAATGAGCTTCTCTATTCCAGTTTCTGGTAACACAACTCTTGCAATTTATAATGTATTAGGACAAAAAGTTGCAACATTAGTAAGCCAAGAACTATCTGCTGGTTCTTACAAATATCAATTTGATGCAAGTAATTTAACTTCAGGAATTTATTTCTACAAATTAC
>CAYRJN010000310.1:0-2805 GCA_964424545.1 uncultured Calditrichaceae bacterium | reverse complement strand
GGAAAAGGGAAAGTAATATGGCGCAAAAAGTTTAAGGATAAATTTAACAGCGCACCGGCGACGGGATACTTAACAAATAAACAAGAAAAAAATATTTTAATCGGTAGCGACAGTTCTCCATTGATATGTTTAAGCGCCGAAGGGAAAGAACTGTGGCGTATTACGGGAGAAGAATCGTCCTCTTCAAGTCCGCTGATTGCCGATCTGGACGGCAACGGTAATAATGAAATTATTGTCGGTTCGGAAAATTTATTACTCGTTTTTGATAATCGCGGCAAAAAATTGTGGCAATATAAAATGAAAGGAAGTATCCATGACGGAATCAGCTTTGCCGATTTGGACGACGACAACAGAAAAGAAATCATTGTAGCTGATTTAAGAGGCAATTTAGATGTTTTAAATTACAACGGTACATTTTTATGGAAGCATAATCTTACACAGCGTATTAGACGTTCGGCGACAATAGGAGATATCGACGGCGATTTTAAAGCGGAAATTTTGGCCGCAGGTTACAGTTCGGATTTATTTGTTTACAGTAAAGACGGTTCCTTGAAAGATCAAATACCGTTAAACGGAGGAATGAATGCTTCTCCAACTATCGTTGATTTTAAGAATGACGGTAAAATATGCGTTGTTTGTGGCGCCAATTCAGGCATTATGGCATTCACTTGGTTAGATAAGACGGTAAATAATACGTCCGCAATTCTTTTTGGAGAATATCGTTGTAATTCCCGGCGTACAGGCGGCATGATAAAGCATACGAAAAGTAAAAATGTTTTTCGACTGGAAGTGGATTATGGCGGACAATATACAGGCGATAATACTTTTCACGCAAAAATATACAATCCCTCCAAAAAGAAGCTTACCTTACGGCTTTCCATAAAAAAAGACGGTATAATTAATAATAGAAATTTCAGTTCTTCGGATACGCTCTTTCATGGACGCATTTTTTATAATCTTTACGGGCGTCAGGCTCATAATCTCGAGTTTAAAGCCGTTGTCAGCGAAAAAGGAAAAACGCTTATGCAAAAATCCTACGCCTGTTATATAACGCCTTTCAATAAAGATATATATGATTTAAAAGAAACTTTGGCTTATGTTAAATCGATTGCAAAAGAAAAACAAGCAACAAACGCTTATAATAAAGAACAAATTATAATCTTTACACAACGACTTAAAGATATTGAAGAACAGGCGTTGGCGGCCGCAACTATGCCGATGTTGGAATTAAGTTTGTTAAAAAACAATCTTGCCGTTTTAAGAAAAGATTTGAATACATTTAAGCAATTACTTAAGGCCTCTTTAAAAACGAAAAAGCATTTTGCCGTTTATTCGGCTAATCCATGGGCGCCGTTCGGCGGTATAGAGGAAATAGAAGAAGGACGCACGCCGATGGCTCACATAAACATTGAAGCATTCAGCCGTGAAATAGAATGCGCAGCGGTAAATATAGCTAATTTTTCCGGCCGGGCATTAACGGTTCGTATTGAGGCGCTTTCTTTAATGAAAGCGGAAGATTCTACAATTATTATTCCTAAAAATGTTTACGAGTTTCACGATGTTATTCAAGTCCCGACCCAGATGTTAGATTATTCTGCCGACGCTTTGCCGCTGATGAATCAAGCGCATACGATTATGATTCCCAATTATGATTTAAGGCAGATATGGGTTAATGTAGATACAAAACCGTTAACGCCGGGCACATGGAAAGGAATCATTATACTTCGTTCTCTTGAAGTGGAAGCGCAAGAAATTCAGGTTCCCGTTACCATAAAAGTTTGGCCTAACGATATCCCCTCAAAACAACCTGTTCATTTATGTCATTGGGGTTATGTTCATACATCCCGATTGAAAGATCATACCGAAGAAGCTTTTTTGGATCAAGTGCAACACGGCACCAATGTTTTTGTGGCAACAAGCGCTTATGCGCCTGCTGCGAAATTTGACGCGCAGGGAAATATAACGGGTAAGATTGATTATAGCAAACTTGACGAATACGTAAAAAAACATGCCAAAAACAACATCATATTGTTTTTTGGATATCAATCAAAATTAAAAGGACCGGCAAAACCATTTTCTTCTATTTGGGAAAAGGCCTATAAAACATGGATTAAAAAATGGATTGAGCATTTAAAAGGCATCGGAATAACGTATGAACAATTCGCTTTTTATCCCATTGACGAACCGGGATTGAAAGATGGTCTTGTTGATAACTTTGTATCTCTGTCTAAACCGATTAGAGAAGTTGACCCGCAAGCCAATATTTATACCGATCCTGTAGGTAGAGCGTCAATGAGCGATCTTAAAAAAATGAGTCCATATGTGGATATATGGTGCCCTAATAGAAACGGATATTTATTAAATGATGGCCAAGACAAATTATCCTATTTAAAATCCACAGGGAAAAAAGTATGGACCTATGAATGCATAGGCAATGCGAAACACCTTTCACCGCTCGGTTACTACCGCGCCCAAGCTTGGCTGATCTGGCATTACGGACTAAGCGGAATGGGATTTTGGTCATATTGTACGTCAAGCGCCGACCCATGGTCTGTACCTAAGGGAACGCTCGATTATTTGTTGATTTATCAAGGAGATGGCGTCGTAAGCAGCAAACGCTGGGAGGCTATACGCGATGGAGTGGAGGATTATGGCATATTAAGCCGCTTAAGAAAAGCCGTTGAGAAATCAACAGGAAAAGCGCCGGTAAAATTAATCAATAAAGCGGAAAAACTTTTAAATGACGATGTCTATCAAATCGCTCGATACTGCGGATTGGACGAATACGGTAATGAACCCGGAATA
>CAYRJN010000309.1:0-2820 GCA_964424545.1 uncultured Calditrichaceae bacterium | reverse complement strand
TCCGGAAAAATGATAATACCAATTGGCGGTAACAAAGGGCAAATATTAACGTTATATGAAAAAATTGGTGAAAATAATTACAGAGAAAAAGAAATCGGAAATCTGAAATTTGTTCCTTTTATCGGCATCTAATTTTTAATTCTTATGATAAATATTTTGGAGAAAAGAGGATATGGAAGATAAATCGAAAGTACATTCCGTTCGTTTGTTTTTAATCGGCGGATTGATGGGTATTGCCAATATAATTCCTGGCGTAAGTGGCGGTACCATTGCCGTTGTTTTCTCCATATACGACGACTTAATGGAAGCTTTGGGTAATTTTATAACCGATAAATTAAATCGCTGGAAATATATTCGCTTTTTAAGTTTAATATTCGGTGGTTCTATTGCGGCCATTTTGCTTTTTTCTAAACTGCTTAAATGGTCGCTCGAAAATTATACTTTAATGACTATTTACCTGTTTATCGGTTTAATTATCGGCAGTATACCCGTTATTTGGAACACATTGGGGAAAAAACATAAATTAACATTTGTTAACATTATATCCTTTCTTGCAGGTTTGGCTCTCGTTGTTATTTTATCTTTATTGCAAACAGAAAGAAGCGGGTTCCAATCTGTAGAGTTTGCCTCAATCTCGTTGAGCATTTTTGATCTTTTATACTATTTTATCTGCGGAGCTATAGCGGCATCGGCCATGATTATCCCCGGCGTAAGCGGCTCTTTTATTTTAATTTTACTGGGCGCCTACGGCACTGTTTTATCTGCAGTAAGCGGACTGAGTTCTGCGCTTTCTAATCTTCAAATAACAAACGAATTGCTAAATAGGATCATGATTCTCGTCGCGCTTGGGGTAGGTGTCATTTTGGGAATTTTGGTTTTCGCAAAAATAATGAGCTGGGCGCTCAAACATTATTTTAGCAATACCATGTTCATCATTCTGGGATTAATAATCGGATCAATATATCAAATATTTCCAGGTTTTGAATTTAATTTAAACGGATTTGGAGCTGTAATTACGCTCGTAGCAGGAATTTTCATCTCTTTAAAATTCGGAAAAGAATAACTTTTTTAAATTTTGCATTAATAAATCAATAAACCTGCTTGACTTACATTGAAATAAAATTTAAATTCGGCAATCTTTAAATAAAAATCGGGGCGTAGCGCAGTCTGGCAGCGCGTACGGTTCGGGACCGTAAGGTCGGAGGTTCAAATCCTCTCGCCCCGACTTTTTTTACCTATTTAATCTTCTATATAATAACTGCAATGATTTTTATATTTGGCAAATAGACCTTTCGGAGTGTTTATGCATATACCTTATCATGATATAGAAATAAAGTGGAAAACGTATTGGGAAAAGAATGAAAAATTTAAAGTCGATTTGCGTACCGTTAAAAATAAATTATACACATTGGTAATGTTCAGCTATCCTTCGTCGGATAAATTACACCTTGGCCATTGGTTTAATTATGCGCCAACGGATACCTGGGCGCGTTTTAAAAAAATGCAAGGATTCGATATATTTGAACCGATGGGATTCGATTCTTTCGGATTACCAGCTGAAAATTATGCAGTAAAAACAGGCGTTCATCCGAATATCACAACCGACGCCAATATCAAATATATTCGCGAACAATTAAAAGCAATCGGAGCTATGTATGACTGGGATCATGAAGTTATAACGAGTCATCCGGATTATTATAAATGGACGCAATGGCTTTTTCTTAAATTATATGAGAAAGGACTGGCCTATCGCGATGAAGCTGCCGTAAATTGGTGTCCTAAAGATCAAACCGTGCTTGCCAATGAACAAGTTATTGATGGCGCTTGTGAGCGTTGCGGTACGCTGGTTACCAAGAAAAAATTAACCCAATGGTTTTTTAAAATCACCGATTATGCTGATGAGCTTTTGGATGGATTAAAGAATCTTGATTGGCCAGAAAAAACCAAACTAATGCAGGAAAATTGGATAGGAAAGAGTAGGGGATTGAAAATAAAGTTTAACGTTGATAATAGAGATAAAGACATTGTTGAAGTGTTTACTACCAGGCCAGATACATTATTCGGCGTTACTTATATGGTTCTTGCGCCTGAACACCCGCTTGTAAAAAAACTAACTATTCCGGAATATAAAGTAGATATTAATAATTATATTAATGACGCCTTAAGGTCATCTGAAATTGAACGCTTAGCTACTACGAGAGAAAAAACCGGTGTTTTTACCGGCAGCTATGCCGTCAATCCCGTTAACGATAAAAAAGTTCCGATTTGGGTAGGGGATTATGTATTGGCGACTTATGGAACCGGAGCCGTTATGGCCGTACCGGCTCATGACAGCAGAGATTTTGAATTCGCTACAAAATATAATCTGCCCATAGTTAAAGTTATACTTAAAAAAGGGGAACAACCCGAAACTAAATTAACAGAAGCCTTTACGGATAAAGGAACATTAATTAATTCCGCCAAATATGACGGATTATTATCAAGCGAAGGCGGGAAACGAATCGGCGACGATTTAAGCCGAACAGGGTTCGCCGAATGGACAACACAATACAGATTACGCGACTGGTTAGTGAGCCGTCAACGTTATTGGGGCGTCCCCATACCTATTATTCACTGTGAAAAGTGTGGAGAGGTTCCCGTTCCGCAAGATCAATTGCCGGTATTGTTGCCGGAAGACGTTGATTTTAAACCGCATGGAACGTCGCCGCTTGCAACCAGCGATACTTTTGTAAATACGGTTTGTCCGAAATGCGGACTTCCGGCCAAAAGAGAAGTAGATACAATGGATACTTTTGTATGTTCCTCATGGTATTACTTGCG
>CAYRJN010000308.1:0-2836 GCA_964424545.1 uncultured Calditrichaceae bacterium | reverse complement strand
GGCACTCTTTTCCTAACACTTCCGGGCGTATGGTTTCTAAAAAATTACCTGTTCTGTATATTTTCTCGGTTATCAGTTTCTTCATTTCCTTAATTTATCCCAGATTACGAAATAGACGACAAGTCTATTGCGTACAGTCCCGAACCGTCGGAACGTACTGGGTCTATCTTGTGGGTTTCTTAATTTTTTTCTTAAGATTTAGCTCCATATATCCGATAATTAAAATGTGTAACTCTTTCTATAACCAGGATACTGCTTTTAGGACTAAAAGCCGGGTTTATATGTAGTCACGTTTAAATTTGTATCTAATTCGTTTTAAAACAAGATGAAATGAATAAAAAAAACAGTCAAAATAATTTATTTAAGCGGATCATTTTTGAAAATACGGCGGATGCGGTTGAAATACTTAACCCCAACCGGATAATAGTTGACTGCAATAAAATGCGGGAGCAGCTCACCGGCCATAGCAGGGCCGAAATTATAGGTAAACATGAATCCGAATTTTTTTCAGCCAAAAGCAAAACATTTTTTATCGACACTCTATCCCCGGACAGACAGGGAGATACCGAAGGTGAGTATGAAATGGTTAGAAGTGATAATAAAACTATTCCGGTTCTACGGAAAACGAAAGGAGTTTTTAATGAAGAAAATCAACTCATTGCTAGTATAAGTTATACCCGAAAAATTCAAAATTATAATGAACATGTCGGGGATAAAATATTCACCACAGAGGGAATGTCCAAACAAATTACTGATGATCAAAAAAAATACCGGGTTTTATTCGAAGAATCCGATGATGCTATTTTTATTATGACGCTGGAAAATTTTGTTGATTGTAATAAAGCCGCCTTAACTTTATTTGCAGGCTCCAGGGAAGCAATTCTAAACGCTTCAATTGCGGATTTTTTACCCGGAAATAAAAAAAATAATGAGCAGTCGTTAAAATTAATCCAGCGAAAAATTGATCGGTGTATCCATGGCAAGCCGCAAACTTTGGAAATGGATTTATGCCGCTTAGATAAGCAAAAAATCCGGGCAGAAATCAAATTAAGCTCGTTCGAATTAGACAAAAAGGTTTATATCCAGGCAATTATACGTGATATCACAAAGCAATATCAGTATAGAAACGCTCTTAACGAAAGTAAATCGCTTTTTCGGGCTGTGGTTAATGCTGCGCAGGGCGCTATAATCGGAATCAACCAAAAAGGAATATGTTTTCTCTTTAATCCTGGAGCTGAAAAAATATTTTTACAAAAACAAGAGAATATGCTCGGAAAGCCGTTAGATGTTTTAATTCCTGAAAGATACAGAGAAGCGCATAATAAAGGTGTAGAAAATATTTTTAAAACACGTGATTTTGGCTCTCTCTTCCAAAAAATTTATACCGTTCATGCCCTTCGTGGAGATGGTACTGAAATTCCCATTGAAATATCTTTTTCTTCCGTATCTGTTGAAAAAGGGACCTTTATCATCGGCTATGCCAACGATATCAGCGCGCGATTACGGGGAGAGCAAGTACTTAAGGAAAGTGAGAAAAAATTCAGGAAACTTTTTCAGGATATGCCGGATGCTATTTTTATTATTTCCCAGGAAGAAGAATCCAACGGCAGAATTTTAGATGTGAATCCTGCTGCCGAGAGGCAGAGCGGTTATTCACGCAAAGAATTATTGCAGATGAATATTGTGTCGGATCTGTGTTTAGATGATACCAGCCACGCCTTGATGTCCGAACGGGAGAAACAGTTAAAAAGAACCGGTACGGTGCAGTTTGTGGAAAAGAAAATTCGCAAAGACGGAACCGAATACAGTTCGGAGGTAATTCTAAAAAAAATAACTTATAATGACAATAACGCGATTTTAAGTATTAACAGAGATGTAACCGAAAAATTAGCTGCAGAGGAAAAGATTTTAAAACTATCCAGCGCCTTTGAACAGAGTCCTGTTTTTTTTATGATTACCGATTCGCAAGGTAAAATTGAGTATGTAAATAATCAGGCTACCGGTATCATCGGCTATGGGCAGGAGGAGTTGATAGGAAAATACTTCCGGCATGAAAATTTCCCGGCATTTCCCAAAGAAGAATTTAAAAAATTATGGTCAGCGTTAAAAAATGGGAATTACTGGCGCAGCGAGTTTCAAATGAATAATAATAATCAGGAATTGTTTGTATCTGCCGGTGTGTTCCCGATTAAAAACGAGCAAGATGAGATTGTAAATTATCTCGGTATAATTGAGGATCGAAGCGAACAACAGTTGTTAAGGGACCAACTGTTTCAGATTCAGAAGATGGATTCTATCGGTGCTTTAACGGGTGGGATCGCACACGATTTTAATAATCTGCTTACGGTAATTAACGGCTATTCCGAATTAGCTTCAAATATTATTTCAAAAGATGAAAAAGCTTATAAATATATTAAAACAATATTCAGCGCCGGAGAAAAAGCCTCCCGCCTTGTCGGCCAGTTGCTTGCTTTTACACGTCAACAGGTACTGGATATTAAAGTAATCGATTTAAATACAATCATCAATGAGTTGAATAAAATGATCACCCGGTTAATCGGGGCTGATATTCATTTTGAAGTAGACCTGGAAGCCGGCCTGCCTCCCATAAAAGCAGATCCTGTTCAAATTGAGCAAATACTAATTAATTTGATCGTTAACGCCAAAGACGCTATCAATGAGAGTAATCTCCCAACAGCTCACAGAAGGTTAAAGATTAATACGAAAAGCGTTGAGATCGAGGCTCCTTTTGTTTCGAAATATACCGAGTTGGCCGAAGGGACTTATGTTTTATGTACAGTTAGCGATAGCGGTATTGGTATGCCCAAAGAAGTGA
>CAYRJN010000307.1:0-2888 GCA_964424545.1 uncultured Calditrichaceae bacterium | reverse complement strand
TTTCTGTTTTGCAAGATAGATGGAATAAGCGTAAACTTTGAAATTCCGATACAATTAATTAATGAAGATAATAGCGAACGTAATGAATTTGTCATTATCCGATGAATCGGAGAATCTGAATACTGACAATGGAAAGATTTAGATTCCCGATAGAAACGATCGCGAATGACAAATCGGTGCGATTGCGGGAAAAAAGAGTTGCGGGGGAATAAACGCCAATGTTTGTCATTCCTTCGAAAGAAGGGATCTGAAATTGTGCACATACAAAAGATAGTCTAATAAAATAATATTGAAAAAGTCCGAAATATGTTGTTTTTTGAAAATAATTATAATTTATGAGATGGCAAAATTGGGAATACTACAAGAAGAATAGTGAAGATATCTGATATATCTATTTTATTGAAATTTCACGAATAAACGAGTGGCATAATGGGAAAAATATTAAAGATCAGAGAACCGGCGGTCGCGGGCCTTTTTTATCCCGCGGATAAGTCAAAACTTGAGAAAGAAATTGCCCTCTATCTTGAGAAATCGGCAGTATACGACGGGATTGAAAAAATATACGGATTGGCCGCTCCTCATGCCGGTTACATCTATTCCGGCGGCGTCGCGGCGCAAGCCTATCGTCAGATTATGGACAAATCTTTTGATGTGGTCGTGGTTATTTCGCCGAGTCATACGGTCTATTTTAATAAAATTTCGGTATACAACGGCGACGCGTACCGTACGCCGCTTGGCGATATTTCCATTGATCAGGAACTCGCCTGGGAATTGTGCGAACGTAATCCGAAAATAGAGCTTTCGGGATTGGGGCACGATACGGATGAACATGCTTTGGAAGTGCAGCTGCCTTTTCTGCAATATGTGTTAAAAAGCTTTAAACTCATTCCAATCGTAATGGGCGATCAAAATCTCTTAAATATTGATATTTTAAGCGACGCTCTTAGTCATACCTTAAAAGGCCGCGATGCGCTTATTGTAGCCAGTAGCGATCTCTCGCATTTTCATGATTACGATACGGCAGTGGAATTGGATCAACGCGTCGTTGGCGCTGTTAATACTTTTAATGAAGATAAATTATATGATGAATTGCGTAACGATAAGTGTGAAATGTGCGGCGGCGGGCCCGTTATTGCTATGATGAAAGCAAGTAAGAGACTGGGCGCCGATAAATCCAAAGTTTTAACGTATAGAAATTCGGGGGATGTTACCGGCGACCGATCGCGCGTGGTCGGCTACCTTTCGGCAGTTTTTTATAAATAATAGAACAGAATAGTTCAAGCGGCTTAAAAGCAAGCGATATTTGACAAACAAACAATAAAAACGGAGGAAGTGATGAAAAAATCATGGATTATAATCGGCGTAATTATATTGCTGTTGATAATGGGTTATTCCATGTTTAAGGGATATTATAATAGTTTTGTTACGTTGGAGGAGAATGTCAATCAAAAGTGGTCTCAGGTTGAAAACGTTTATCAACGCAGAGCGGATTTAATACCGAACCTTGTAGAAGTTGTTAAAGGTTATGCCACACACGAAAAGGAAACTTTGCAGGCTGTGGTCGAGGCGCGTTCCAAAGTCGGCGGTCAGATAAATATAGGCAATGATGTTTTAAACAATCCACAGGCATTTGCCAAG
Source organism: uncultured Calditrichaceae bacterium (assembly GCA_964424545.1). Lineage (GTDB taxonomy): Bacteria > Calditrichota > Calditrichia > Calditrichales > Calditrichaceae > JAUVIB01. Next base: position 1,250 of record CAYRJN010000307.1, on the reverse strand, counting down.
TTCCAGCAGGCACAGGGCGCTTTAACGTCGGCTCTGCAGCGTTTGATGGTGGTTGTGGAACGCTATCCGGATTTAAAAGCTGATGCGCGCTTTGCCGATTTGCAGTCGCAGTTGGAAGGAACGGAGAACCGAATAAGCGTAGAAAGGGGACGCTTTAATCAGGCTGTTCAGGAATATAATACGGCTATTAGAAAATTTCCCGCCAATATTTTTGCCGGCCTCTTCGGTTTTCAGAAGAAGGTCTATTTTCAGGCGGATAGCGGAGCCGAAAAAGCGCCTAAGGTTAAATTCTAATTTTTAGATAAATCAAAGAACGGCTTTTAAATTCATAAGTCGCTTTTTATTTGCTTAACAGGGTAAAAAATGATTGGATTTGTATGAAATATATAAAAAAAACGCCGACAATGATCCTGCTGTTTTCAGCGGTTTTGTTTGCGGCGGTTGATAAAATACCGGATAAACCGACATCGTGGGTAAACGATTATGCAAGCGTATTAAACGATACGCAAATAAATGAACTTAACATTATGCTGTCGTCTTTGGAGCAGCGCTCATCTAATCAAATATTCGTGGCCATTTTCCCGCAAATACCGGAAGGATATTATCTTGAAGATTTTGTAGTAAAACTTTTTGAGAAATGGAAACCCGGTTTGAAGGGCAAGGATAACGGTATATTAATCGCCATATTTATAAATGACAGGAAAATGCGCATCGAAGTGGGATACGGTTTGGAAGACGTGATAACCGATGCGCAGTCTGCAACCTTAATACGGGAATATATGGCTCCGCAATTTAAAAAAGGCAATTATTATGAAGGTATTAAAGATGCCTTGAAAATATTAATTCCCGCAGTAGAGGGTAAATATAAAATCCCCGTAAAGAAGAAAAAAAGTAAAGACGATGGTTTCTCGTTCGGCGATTTGGTTATTTTAATCATTATTTTGGTAATAATCTCTAAAATATTCGGCGGGGGCGGTTCAACAGGCTACGGCAGCAAACGAAGAGGCGGAAGCGGTATCTTTTTTATTCCCTTCTTTTTTGGAGGAGGTGGCAATTCCGGAGGAGGCGGATTTAGCGGCGGTGGTTTTGGGGGCGGCGGATTTAGCGGGGGCTTCGGCGGCATGTCAGGCGGCGGCGGCGCCAGCGGAGGGTGGTAAACAATGTCTTTCAGCACTGTTGTCAACTGCATGGACGGCCGTGTGCAACTGCCCGTGATTCGTTATATGCAAAAGCGTTTTTCCAGTGAATTT
>CAYRJN010000306.1:0-2898 GCA_964424545.1 uncultured Calditrichaceae bacterium | reverse complement strand
ATTAACTTAAGAAGAAATATTACTCAAACAAGATGTACTTCACCGAATGGATACATATATTCAAATTTATCCGTTTCATTTACACAAAAAACCAAGTATTCTTATTTTTCAATTTTTCAAAAAAAGGCTTGTATTAAAATCATACATTCGATAATTTCATAATAAATAAATCAATAATCCTAAATAAAACGGAAAAGTTTATTTTAATGTTTATAGATTATGTCAAAATTCATGTGATAGCCGGCAATGGCGGTAGCGGTTGTTTAAGCTTTCATCGCGAAAAATTTATTGATAAAGGCGGCCCCGACGGCGGAGACGGCGGACGCGGCGGCAGCGTTATTATTATTGCCGATAAACAATTGCGCACTTTGCAGGATTATACTTATAGGCGCGAATATAAAGCTAAGCGCGGTCAGCACGGCATGGGTTCTAACCGTCATGGTAAAAGCGCTAAAGATATTATCCTCAAAGCTCCGCTCGGAACTATAATAAAAGACGCCGAAAGCGGAGAAATTCTGTCGGATCTCATTGAAGACGGACAAAAATTTATCGCGGTCAAAGGAGGGCGTGGCGGGAAGGGAAACGCTCGTTTTGCCACGCCTACCAAGCGTAGCCCGCGCGACTGGGAAGTGGGCTATCCCGGTGAGGAACGCTGGCTGGAATTGGAACTGAAATTAATCGCCGATATCGGTCTCGTCGGCTTGCCAAACGCCGGTAAATCTACTTTACTTTCTCGCATCTCCAAAGCAAGGCCTAAAATAGCCGCTTATCCGTTTACGACTTTATCGCCTATGCTGGGTATTGTACCCTATTACGATTATCAGAGTTATGTGGTTGCCGACATTCCCGGCTTAATCGAAGGGGCGCATGACGGTAAGGGTCTGGGACATCAATTTTTACGCCATATCGAACGCACAAGAGCTCTTGCCTATTTGATTGATATTACCGATGAAGACCCAAAAGCGACATTCCATACTTTAAAAAACGAACTTGGACAGTACAGCGCGTCTTTACTTAATAAACCCTCTGTATTGGTCTTTACAAAAATGGATATCGCCGCGGAAGAGCAGCAAAAAATCAGCGCGCCAAGGGGGATCAAAACCATTAGAATATCCGCGGTGCGGGGCGATAACCTCGCTAAACTAAAAGAGATGTTCGCTTCGTTGATTGAAGAAGCAAATAAATTAGAGCGTGAAGAAATAGAATAATGCGTTTATTTTCATCCGAAGCTTTATTGGGCTTATATTCCATTCCGTCAATCGGCCCGGCTAAAATGAGAAATTTAATTGCCGCATTCGGCTCTCCCGAGGCGGTATTGGAGGCCTCGGCCAGGCAATTAATGTCTGTCGAAGGTATCGAGAAAAAAACCGCAGAGAAAATTAAAAAAGGTCCGAATGAGCGCTTCGTAAAAGAACAGCTCGAAAAAATACGCGAATATGATGTCAGTCTTTTATCTTATTGGGATGAAAAATATCCCGAAATATTAAAGAAAATATACGACCCTCCGGCCTTTCTGTTTTTTAAAGGCAATCCCGAAGTTTTTAATAACGACGCCGTGGCTATTGTCGGTGCGCGCGTCCCGTCCGAATACGGAAAAATTATTACCGAACGATTCGCCGAAGAAATTTGCCGTCAAAATTTAACCGTTGTCAGCGGCTTTGCCCGCGGCGTGGATACCATCGCCCATAAAACCGTCCTGAAGAACAACGGCGTAACCGTCGCCGTATTGGGCAATGGTCTCGATTGGATCTATCCGGCTGAGAATAAATCTTTTATTAATCAAATGTATGATAAAGGAGCGATTGTTTCGGAATATGCCATGGGCGCTAAACCAGACGCCGGAAATTTTCCTAAAAGAAACCGCATCATCAGCGGTCTTAGTCTCGGCGTATTGCTTACGGAAGCCGGCGCCAAAAGCGGAGCTTTAATAACGGCATTATACGCTTTGGAACAAAACCGCGAAGTTTTTGCCGTTCCGGGCAATATTACCTCCGGAAAGAGTCTCGGTACAAACCGTTTGATTAAAGAAGGTGCTAAGCCGGTCATGAGCGTTAACGATATCTTTGAAGAATTGAATATTCACGTCGGCGATCTTAAAAAAGAGCCGAAAAAAATACCGAAACTTACCGAACCGGCAAAAACCATTTATAATTTATTGAGCGATACGCCGATGCATATTGATAAAATTTCAATCGAAGCTCAGGCTTCGCCGGCGGATACCTTAACCGCTTTGTTAACGCTGGAATTGATGGGTATAATAAAGCAGCTTGCCGGTAAAATGTTTATAAAAATTTAATCCGCAAACAAAACCGTTTCAATACCATCGCCACTGCATTGAAGAGGAATATTCCCTATGGTGCGATAATAATGGATCGAGCGAAATATTTGGTGGAGATATCGGTAATTTGGACTATTATAAACAAGAACAGGACTCTTTCGTATTTTGACCGGGTAAATAAAAAGTCTACAGGCGCGACTAATGGGTTTGTAGTATAATTATTGACTTTTTTAAGGATAAGGCGGGTGAACCGATATACAAAACATCAAGATATACAGCGTAATTGTCATTCCGGCCGTAGTTCCGATTTTTTTTATCGGAATGGAGTAGAGAAATCTTAAATGTTTACTATTTCTCAAAACAGATGATTTTAGATCGCTATTGTTTTTAAGATTTCTCTTTCGACTCTTCGAAATGGAAATGACAATCTATGGCATTGATCTCTCTGTTTTTTTAGATTGAGTATCCTTAAAACGTTCCACCTCATATTTCCCTTGATCCGAAATTTTACTAAAAAATAACAAAAAAGCGGAATTATATCTTTTAAAGAAGGTAGTTTTTTATTAAATGATTAAGCATTTTACTCCGTAAAAATTGGTTTAAGAACATGAAGAACATTG
>CAYRJN010000305.1:0-2903 GCA_964424545.1 uncultured Calditrichaceae bacterium | reverse complement strand
CTGGAATTAAGGGCTTTAAGTTCGATATTGATTAATCAATTTTGTATGGAAGAAAAAATTTCATTAAATAGGAATACCTGTTTTCCGTTATATTCCACCTGCAACGGTTCGGTAATAACGTCATTTAGCGGATTGAGCGCTTGTATATAAAAGTTTAAAGCGTTTGCAATTTTACCCGAGTGTTCCGACACAGCGCCTTTTTTCAGCATATCCAGCGAAAGGCCGGTTGCCTTGTCTATTTTTGCTTGCTTGTTAGCGGCATATTTTGCTTTTGACAGTCGGTAATAGGACCAATAACTATCCTCATCTTCCCAAACAGCTACTAATTCATACCCTTCTATATTAGCTTTTGTTGTAGAACGTACCTGTTTACGCACATCTTCTTCTACCATGCCCGATTTTTCGGTTAAACGATGAATAAATTCACTTGATATATTGACGATTATTTCGGAAGCAAGATCGCTCAATGCATTATTTTTGGATACATTACGATAATTCGACTCGCTCTTGGATGCCTCTCCGATTCCAATATAATAAGCATTGTTCACAGGCTTTTGCTTAACCCAATCCGGTATTTTTTTCGCTTGCGCAAAAGAAATCCCTATTAAAATTACCGTCAGCTGATAAAGTAAATTTCGATGTTTGAAATCTCCAAAAATTCTCATCATATTATTCTCCCGAAGTAATAATTTTATCTATTTTTGTATAGGAAATACGATTTTAATTTAATTTATTTTGTTTTAAAATACAATTCAAGATAGAATATATAGCTATAATAATAAACCTTTTATTAATATTTGATTATATTAATGGAAATATTTATATTATAAGCCTTTTAAAATTAAAGAGTTATTTAGTAGCGAATAAACAACAATTTAGCACTTTTTAAAGGAGTAAAAATGCTTAAGCCACAAAGAAAAATGAAGAAAAAGGAAATTAAAGAGGATAAATTTGTAAAATTTACTCTTGAAACAAAAAGTTACATTGAAGAAAACTCAAAACAGGTAATAATGTTGAGCGGAGGCGTTTTTGGAATTATTATCCTAATAATGCTTTATGTATATATCCATAACGGCACTATAAACACCGCAACTACCTTATACGGCAAAGCTACCATAGAATATCAAGCGTTGAATTACAGCAAAGCAAAAGCTTTTCTATTGGATTTAACGGATGAGTTTTCGGGAACCGATGCCGCGACTCAAGGCATGTTTCTGCTAGGCAATATTTATTATAAAGAAAAAGATATTGCCGACGCCAAAAAATATTTTCAGGAATTCATTGATAATTACAGCGATGAAGATATCCTGCTGGCTTCCGGTTACGCCGGCCTTGCCGCTTGTTATGCCGAGGAAAAAGATTATGAGAGCGCTGCGGAATTCTATAAAAAAGCCTATGAAGCCATGCCCGAGATTCCCGAAGCGGCCGATTATCTCTATTTGGCCGGATTAAACTACAGAAAAAACGGAGATTTTGAAAAAGCTAAAGAAACGTTTAAAAAAATCAGCCAAGAATTTGAAAATTCGGCAAGAAGTTTTGACGCTAAAGAAGAATTAGTATTACTTGCCAAAAAGTGATGAATAATTACGAAATAGCCGATAGATATTTTCTAAATGTATATAAACGTTTTGCCATAGATGTTGACCGCGGAAACGGTGTATATCTGTTTGATAAAAATGGCGATAAATATTTGGATTTTCTTGCGGGAATCGCGGTAAATGCATTGGGATATAACCATCCGGATATTATAAAAGCAATGTTGAGCCAGATACAGCGCAATATGCATTTAAGCAATTATTATATTCAGGATATTCAAATACAATTTGCCGAAAAATTACTGTCTCTCGTACCACATTCAAAATTATTTCTGACAAACTCCGGTACGGAAGCCATCGAAGGTTTACTTAAAACGGTTAAAAAATGGGGAAATCTTCACGGAAAAAATGAAATTATCGCTTTCGATGGAAGTTTTCACGGCAGAACTCTCGGAGCGTTGTCTTTGACGATGCAAAAAAAATATCAACATAATTTTTTACCGCTTCTTCCCAATATTATAAGCGTACCCCGCAATGATGTTACTGCTTTAAATGCTGCCGTTAATGAAAATACAGCTGCCGTATTCTTTGAAGGCATAAGCGGAGAAGGCGGTATCCGTCCATTATCCTCTCAAATGATCAAAGCGATGGTTGAATTAAAAGAGCGATACGGTTATCTCATGATTGCAGATGAGATACAGACGGGAGTAGGGCGCACCGGCTCTTTTTATTATTTTGAGCAAATTGGCATCGTCCCGGACGGACTGGCATCGGCAAAAGCATTGGGAGGAGGATTGCCGCTGGGAGCCTTTTTGCTTTCCGAACAGTTGTGTAATATATTTGAAATAGGCGAACACGGCACAACTTACGGCGGCAATCCTCTCGCCTGTGCAGCGGGCCTCGTATCCATTGAAATCATATCAAAACAACCATTTTTACAAAAAATTCGAGAAAACGGTGAATATTTTAAAAATCTGTTAAAAGAGTTAAAATCCGATTACGAAAATATTATCAGAGATGTGCGTGGCCGGGGATTAATGGTTGGCGTTGAAGTCGGCGTTCATGCGGCTGCGATTTTTAATGAAGCTTTTAATCAAGGTTTGTTATTTAATATTGCCGGCGGAGATACATTGCGTTTTGTTCCGCCCTTAATCATAAATCGCGCCCATATTGATGAAGCGATAGATAAATTGTATTTGACATTTAAAACTCTTTTTTAACAATTTGTTAATATCATTAAAATTGTGTTATAAATTTTTTGATAAATCCGGTTTATCCGTCATTGTCCGATTTAATCGGACAATCTAAAATGCGTTCAAGGGAAATATGAGGTGGAGACATAAGTAATATTTTATCTTATAAAGATGC
>CAYRJN010000304.1:0-2932 GCA_964424545.1 uncultured Calditrichaceae bacterium | reverse complement strand
AATTTTGTGAAACGACCGTTATAACTTACGGCCACATGTGTCCATTTATTTTGAGCTACGGCTATATCTGATGTTAGCAGCCCGCCAGAATATGAATCGTCCTTCGGTTTAGGGGCATAAAATGTTATTTCCCCCGTATTATCTATACCGAATCTCCAATCGGTATCTTTCCCAACGATCACCTGTTCCGGTTCGCTGTTCGTACCTTCCCATTTTATCCAGGCCGATATGGTCATATTCGCTTCTATCTGTAAATGTTCCGTTATGGGAATCTCTATATATTTATTATCCGGTGAAAAATCTAAAGCCTGATTATACTGACCGTTAACGATAGTTGGCTCGCCATGAATTACGCCGGTTTGTTTAAAATCAGATAGATCGAATATGGAAGCGCCTGAAATGGAATCTCTATCCATATTCCAATACCCCATCTCAATATTTTTTAAAAAAATATTGCCATATACAGTTTGGCCTGTGGGGTTATAGACAAATCCTGTAACAGTGGTATTATAAGCAAAATTATCGTATGCTTCATTATTTGATCCCGCGTTACCCATAAAATTAATGATATGCATATCGGAAGGGGTGGGATTATTATAAAAATAATTATTGTAAACTTTATTATAATTACTTTCATTATTGACATGAAAATAAATTATTCCATCCCGCGGATCATTATCGGGACTAAACGTAGGCATGTGATCCAAATTCATAAAAATATTGTTTTTTGCCACATTATATTCACTTGCGATAAAAAGCGCGTTATTATCAAAAATACAATTTTTTACCGTTGAATAACCGCTCTCGGTTTCTATATCATTAAAATAAAGTCCATATTGATGATTATTGCGAAAGATGCATCCCTCGATCAACATATTTTGAGTTCCCAAATCATCGCCCCCGCTATTCGGCTCAAAATCAATTCCCCCTTCCGGAGCATACCCATGCGCATTATTAAATTCACAACCGATAATTTTGAAGTTTTTTCCTCTGATAACGGACATATTATTTCGCCAGGCGTTCTCCAAAACGCAATTATACATCTCAAAATCAGTTAGAAAGGTTGTCGTATCGCTGGAATTTCTAACGGTAATATAAAGATTATCGGCAGGGCTATTCATTAATTTTACGTTTCTAAGGCTTAATCCGTTACAATTATCCAACACACAAATACAATCTGTTCCTGAGGTCTCTACCGTTGGATTTCTTGTATCCCTGTTTCCATCCAATATGAGATTATTAATCTCCACATTTCTTGAGTTATCAATACAGAATATCCAATGCTTCCAGGTTAACGGCGCTCCGTCTTCAATTTTAATCGTTGCCTTTTCTTCACTTGTGGTGGTTAATTTATACTGTTTACTTTCAGTAAAATCATAAATATTAAGTCCTAAAGATAATAAATATTCTTTCCCGGACGTAAACTGCACCTCGCCACCATTGCTTTTTAAATCATTTATAGCGTTCATAATTGCAGTGCGATCATCCGTAATGCCATCTCCAACGGCGCCATAATCATCCACTTTATATATTCCGCCAAAACTATTGATAGTAAATAATAGATTGATAATGGTCAGATACTTAATTAGATTTTTCACGTTTCACCCTCTGATTCTTGATCGCGTTATTTTTCATCGCGTAAATAATTTTTCAATTCTAAATTAAACTTTTTTATATCCTCTGCCGCTAATTTACTTATTTCCGTCGCCCCTAATTCCGTCAGATGCGTGTTATCTTTTTTGCCATCAGGATAAGCCGGATACTCGCCCGGTTCTAAATTCATAAATAATTTTTTGGAACCCTCTACGCCGTAACGCTCTATTAATTTTTTTGTCGATTTTTGTAGGTCAATTAACGGAACGTTTTCTTCCTTGGCAACTTCGCGCACGGCATCGGGATATTTCCCATGCGTGTCTAATAAATTCCCTTCATCATCAAATTTACGCCGTCTGATCGGAGTGGCTAATATTGGAATGGCTCCTTTTTCTCTCGCCTCCTTAATAAACTTTTTCAAGTTAGCATTGAAACTTCCGCCCGGAATAGTATAGCGCGTAGAATCATATTCTTTTTCATCATTATGGCCGAACTGGATTATCAAATAATTCCCTTTTTTTAGCGAATCAAGTGCTGTTTTCCAATGGCCTAAATCGATATAACTTTTTGTACTTCTTCCGCTTTTCCCCAAATTATGCACCGTTACATTATCATTAAACAGCGGTTGTAACATTTCTGCCCAGCCGGTTAAAGGGTGTCTCGTTGAATCGTATTGCGCCATGGTGGAATCGCCGATTAAATAAATATCTATTTTCTTTTGTTTGTTACATTGATAAATAGTGAATAGTAAACTCACTAATACTAACATTTTCACAGCATTTTTCATCATAGATTCCTTTTTACTTTTTAAGCCATTGATCGTAGGCATTAAAAATATTATGTTTTTCGTTTAATTTTATAATTTGCAAGTTTTCATTAGCATTTGATTTTTTATACGAATCCTTAACAACGGCAAAATTATCAACCAACATTTTCCCGCTTAGTTCATTCCCCATTTGGTCACGCGCATTAATAATTACAAGTTTTCTTGGCGCTAAAGTAGCTTCAAGATTAGGCAAATCGTATTTGCTCAACACGCCGGGTATAAAGGGAAACATTGGATTAACTTTATAGAATCGATTTGTAACAAACGAAGCATAGGAACCTATGGGCGCTATTAAAACGATTTTTGAAAATAAATTTTCAAACGCGGCGGCATGCACCAAGGCAGGACATATATCGCCTTTAGCAAGAGCATAGATATCTTCGCCCTTCAACCCTTTTTTTTGGTTTAAAAAGCGACCAAGACGATAAATATCGCTTGCATGAATGCCAACAAGACTTACTCCCGTTACAACCGGACCGCCCCACTGCGGATCGGATATTTCACCATAATTCG
>CAYRJN010000303.1:0-2955 GCA_964424545.1 uncultured Calditrichaceae bacterium | reverse complement strand
GCGCCGCGGATTTCAGTCTGAAAAAAGAGACGGCAGTAGTGACAAGTATGCCGCAGAAATATGAACTTTCCAACGCTTATCCCAACCCCTTTAATCCTTCAACCACGATTAAATATTCTCTGCCGCGTCAATCGTCGGTTAGGGTGGAGATTTACAATATTCGCGGGCGGAAGGTGAACGAATTTATCTATTCTTCTCAAAGCGCCGGCGCGCACCGGCTTACCTGGAACGGGCAAAACCGTTTTGGCGAAAAAGTATCCAGCGGCTTGTATATTATTCGTTTCCAGGCCGAACCCTTGGCCGGCAAAACGCAGGTTTTTCAAAAATCGATTAAAGTGATTATGCTGAAATAAAAAAATTGAATAGGGCGGCGCTTTGCCGCCCTATTTTTACAAACCTATGAAGTTTGGAGATATGAAAACATTATCCCTGCCGCGCTGACTTCCCCGGCGTTTCCCTCGTCTTGCCCGCTTTTTCCATTAAAGCCAATATTTTCTCTCTGCCTGTTGCCGCGACCTCTTTCAAATCGGACACCCAATGCTCGCGGTTAAACATTTCCAAAGAAATCGGACCCCTATAGCCGATTTCTTTTAAATCGTTCAATACGCCCACAAGCGGCAGAATACCGTCTCCGGGATAGATGCGGTCTTTATCGCTCAGCGCTTCCCTTGGAGGGTCGGCCGGCACATCATTCCAGTGAAAATCGGCGATGATATCTTTATTTAGTAAAGATATGCCGTTGAATCCGGAAGCCCCGCGATAGAGATGAAAGGTATCCATGATCAAGCAAGCGTCGCGGTCGTCCGCGTCAAGAGCAATGGCCGCCGCCTGACCGAGACGGTGAATACCTTTAAAAAATCCCACAAATTCGAAGGCGGCGATGATACCGTATTCCTCTCGCGCTATTTTCAAAAGTTCTTTATAACGTTTTACCCCTATGTTCAAATCGAAATCGGCGCGGTCGGGCACGGGAATAGCGGCCACATGTCCGGAACCCACATCGGCGGACATGCGCATGCGTCGTTTTGTGGCTTCGAGCGACGTCTTAAAATCATCATCGTCCATGGGCATACAGCCCCATAAACCGATGATATTGGGCACAAATAATCCCTGTTCCTTAATCTGCGCACCCAACTCTTTCAGGCTGCCGCCCTCTTTTTCATGTTTTTCCAGATCGTCAATCCACAGTTCCACGCCGTCATAACCCGTTTCGGCGGCAATTTTGATTTTATCTTGCAAAGGCGCCGGTCTGATTGTACCGGTATTCAGGCAAATAGGCCAACGGCTGATACCCTGCTGATACTTTTCTTCCTTTGCCGCGCAAGAGAGATTGACGACGCTTAGAGCCGCAGCCGCCGCGCCGCTTTTTAAAAATTTTCTTCGATCCATAAATGCGTTTCCTTGATAATAGGTTTAAACCCGCTTACACCCTACTTATTATTCCCGCATGTTTTAAACGGAAATCTTAATCATCCTTTTTCTGCATTCAGATTCCTGCTTTCGCAGGAACGACAGCAATAGACTTTTCTTCCGTCGCTTTACCAATCGCACCCGCACTTGTCCTTTCCGTTATGTTTTCATTGTTGAAGCGTTTTTCAAGAATCGACCATCCAAATTCGTCGGGATCGATCTTAAGCGCCCGCCTATTCACCGGCAATCACTCAAGCTCGCCGCCGACAATAAGCGCTTTTCCATTGTCCTCAACGTTATAAAGATGGAGACGTTCTTTGTCCGCTTTATTCGGCTGGTGAAGCGTCATCAGCAATCCTCCGGTAAAGGAGCGAAACAGCATGGCGTGACCGCCGTTGTTTTTGTATATAATTTCCTGTTTTCCCCAAGGACCTTTGATGTTTCCCGAAGCGGAATGAGCAAGCACAACGCAATAACCACTGCCGGGAATAAAAGTCGACCAGGTTAAAAAAAGTTTTCCCGATATACTGCTGCGATATAAAAAGCAGCCGTCGGTAACTTTTCCTTCATTAGCGCCCCTGACGGATCCCGGAGCGGCTCCGGCTTTAAACATTAGACGGGGAGCGCCTGCCGTATTCGACAAATCCGCCTTTAATTTCACATAATCGATTGTCCCCTCGATCGTTTGCACCCATTCGTGACAAAAAACCATATACGGCGTATCCTTTTCCACATAAAGCGTGCCGTCAAGAGCCATCCAATCTATCGGCGTAAAGGGCTCTTTTTTCAAGGGGACAAAAGGTCCAAGGGGACTGTCGGCATAAAAAATATGCGTACCGCGTTTATACATCTCCGGCCATGATCCTTTTACGGGTTTTTTATCGCTGATTTTTTCAGCAAAAGTCAACGTTACAAAAAGATAATATTTACCTTTATATTTATGCATCTCCGGCGCCCAAACGGCGATGATACCCATATCTTCGGGTAGTGTCAGCACAGGAACTGGCCTGTTCCAATTCCGTAGATCGCGGCTTGTGTATACTTCAACGCCCGTAAAAGCGCTGCCGGAACGATTTTTGGATTGGGCGTACATATAGTAGGTTTTATTTACGGAATCGGCATAAATAAAAGGATCACGGATTCTGATATGTCCCGTTTTCAACCTATTCGTATTGTTCCGCCCAAAAGAGAACAATACGGTAAAAATAATATTTAATATCGTAAAAACAACTCTTTTTTTCATACTGCTTATCTGATAAATATGAATTGTCTAAATATATGCGATAAACAAATTTTCACATATCTCAATATGTAAAGCATCGACACAAAGAACATCCGCAACAGGTTTCCAAGGGACGTGCGCCGTATTATTTTCCCATAAATAAAGAGGATATATTCTTATTTTTTATGAAAACATTATCCGATTTAAGGAAGTTTTTTATCATGTACAAAATGTTGGATACAATAGTAAAATATTCAATTCTTCATTTGAAACATTATTAAGCTAAAAAAATTAAAACAGGCGGCACCATATTCGCCCCGCCT
>CAYRJN010000302.1:0-2961 GCA_964424545.1 uncultured Calditrichaceae bacterium | reverse complement strand
TACAGAATTTTCAATTACTTATCATCTTTTTTTTTACCGACTAAGTAGAATTAATAAAATCTACATTATATTAGCAATCGTGAATTATAAACTATTAATCGATCATAAAAGGAAAGGGGATTATTATGAGGAATTTTATTTTACTATTGTTTTTTGCTCTATTGTTTGTAAGCTGTAAGACAAAAAACGAGAACGTCGAAATATCGGCGGATAAAGCCGTTGCAATACCGAATGCAGACGGTTGGTATACGTTGTTTAACGGTAAGAATTTTGACGGATGGCAATTCAATGATAAACCGGGAACGTTTTCCATTGTTGACGGTGCCATTAAGGTAAACGGTAAACGCAGTCATCTCTTTTATGTCGGCCCTGTAGAAAATCATAATTTTAAGAATTTTGAATTTAAGGCTGATATTATGACCAAACCCGGAGCTAATTCCGGCGTATATTTTCACACCCAATACCAACCGGAAGGTTGGCCGGTTAAGGGTTACGAAGTGCAAGTAAATAATTCTCATTCGGACTGGCGTAGAACCGGCGGATTGTGGGGCGTTAAAGACGTTAAAGAAGTGCCTACAAAGGATGATGAATGGTTTACGATGTATATTAAGGTGGAAGGAAAACATATTATTGTTAAATTAAATGATCAGACTATTACCGATTATGTGGAACCTGAGAATGTAAACTATGAAGGCATGCCGGGCAGAAAAATAAGTAGTGGAACTTTTGCCCTGCAGGGTCATGATCCTAATAGTACCGTTTTTTATAAAAACATTATGGTTAAACCTTTGCCTTAATTTTAATTTTCCAAAGTTGTTTTTTTATCTAAGTTAGACGATTTCTTGGATATCCTCGATATGGGATTTTGTTGTTCTTATTCGTTGATCAATTTTCACAATATCGGGAGAATGTTAAATTTTATAGGAAAAAATTTTCATCTGCTGCTAAAGATTCGTATTTTACCCATAGCGCGTAACATAACTCGATATATCACCTTTTTTACAAATAAAATTACCTATGATTTTTTCAGATTAATGTTTATAAACGGAAAATATATTTCTCAAATTATCGAAATTTCGATACTATAAATAAACAGAAGGAGTGTGCTATGCCAAAAGAGATTTCTCGTAGAGAATTTATGAAACGCGGCTCATTAGGACTGGCTGCCGGAAGTGTGATGCTTTCAAGCAGCGCAAAATCATACGCCAACATAATAGGCGCCAATGATACCATCCATATTGCTGTCGTCGGTATTCGCGGACGTGGCGGACAACATATAGAAAATTTTGCCAAAATGAAGAATGTGAAAGTAAAGTATATAGTCGATATCGATGAAAATTTGTTTGCGAGAAGAGTTAAGCAAATCGAACAGATCGCCGGCTATCAGCCTAAAACCGCTTGGGATATGCGTAAAGTTTATGAAGATAAAGAACTTGACGCCGTTAGTATAGCCGCTCCCAATCATTGGCATGCTTTATCAGCTATTTGGGCGGCGGAAGCCGGTAAACATGTTTATGTTGAAAAACCGGCTATGCATAATGTATGGGAAGGAAAGAAGATGGTTGAAGCGGCTCGTAAATACAACGTCGTTATGCAAGTCGGATTTCAAAACCGTTCGCGGGAAAGCACCAATAAAGCGATTAAATTTTTGCATGAGGGGAAACTCGGTAAAATTTATATGGCGCGCGGCATGTGTTTTAAACCTCGGGCAAATATCGGTAAATATCCCGACGGACCGATGAATGCCGGAGAAAAATTCAGATTAAATCTTGAAACAACTCACTATCAACCGCCTTATACAAAAAGTTATTTGAGCAAAGTCCACTATGATATGTGGCTCGGCCCGGCGCCTAAAAAACCCTTTAATCGCAACCGCTTTCATTATAACTGGCATTGGTTTTGGGATTATGGCAACGGCGACACCGGAAACCAGGGCCCGCATCAATTTGATATCGCTCGTTGGGGATTAAATAAAGATGAATTTCCGGTAAACGTCCACTCTTTTGGCGGTTATTTTGTTTATGATTCGGCTCAGGAAACGCCAAATACGCAGGCTTCGGCGTTTGAATATGCCAACGGCGCCATCCTTGAATTTGAAACACGAGGATTATACACCAATCCGGAAGGTATTCTGCTGCCGGATATTCAAGTCTCTTCAGGCGGACAAATATCGGCGTCGACCAAAGCAAAACCGATAAAAATAGGTAATCTCTTTTTCGGTTCTGAGGGTTGGATGCAAATAGATTCGGGCGGAAACTGGCAAACTTTTTACGGACGTAAAAACGAACCCGGGCCCACTTCCGGAGATTCTACGGAGGAAGCATATGATCCCATGAATTTAACCGGAGCCGGCGGCGGAAATCATTTCGGTAATTTCATCAGCGCCGTAAAAAGCGGAAATCCCAAAGATCTTACCTGTGATATAGAAGAAGGCTATAAATCGAGCGCTTTACCGCTTATTGCTAATATTTCGTATCGTTTGGGACGTCAGTTAAAAATAGATCGTAAAAAAGGAATATTTATCGACGATAAAGAAGCCAATAAAATGTTGACGAGAGATTACAGGAAAGAATATACCGTTCCGAAAAATGTCTAACAAGTATGTTTTTTATAGGATAGAAATATTTTAACAAAGCGCATAAACGGGAAAGAATAGTTTGTCCTTTCCCGTTTGTATTTTTATAATACACTCAATCAGAACGCGTTGCGAAAAAATAATTTCTATCGGTGGATTATTCCCATATCCAATAATAGCATCCTGGTGCGCCGGTATTTATTTTTTTTATGTACTAAACGGACAGCGTGGCAACGGTATGTTTTGGCGTATGCCTCAAACAAAAATGGATTATCCGTTATTCCGTCTTAGGCGCTGAGACTTGTTTAATATATATTCGTATTATTTGATAGTATAGGAATTTCAAAAAATAACCTATTTCGGACATTTTCATTTATTTTTGTATT
>CAYRJN010000301.1:0-3012 GCA_964424545.1 uncultured Calditrichaceae bacterium | reverse complement strand
CCCCGCTGGGTCCTGGGTTAGGAAGTAATTTACACATAATTTTAGACTTGACTGAAATCAGAATAATAAAAACAAAATTCGAAAATTATTTGAAATACTTGAAAACCAAAACGACACATTAAAAAATCATTTCATTAGTATTCACGGGCAAATAGAAAACATTTTGAAAGTGAGTTCAATAAACCTTTCAAAATATAAGTTTAACAATATTGATAATAAATTAACTTCGATTAAATTAGAAAAATCAAAGACTTATCTGCTTGATTTTTGGTTTGTTAATTGTCCACCTTGTGTTAGAGACCATAAATTGATTTCAAAAAAAATGAACTTTTTTAAAGAAAATAATATAGAATTAATTGGAATATCTACTGATAGAAATCACTCTGATTGGAAAAATTATTTGACTAAAAATAATTACAACTGGAAAAACTATAGAGAAACAGATTCCTTAAAAAGAGTTACGAAAGATATGGTAATATGGTCTTTTCCGACTTATTTGCTTTTAAATGGCGAGGGAGAAATCAAAGCAAGATTTAATTCCTTTAAGGATTTTGAAAATTATTTAAACAATTAACTGTTTACAACAACGTGTATAAATCATTGGGCAATAAGTAGTTAGACGAATATTATAGCTATAAACAAAAATTACGGTAAACTGAAAATGAAGTGCTTCGAAATGCCCAACGCTTCATACACAAACCGTTAAGTTTCATGTAAGGTTTATTCGTAAAAAAGCGTAAAACAAGGCATTAAGCCGCTTGCTAAACGCGTCCGGTTTTAGGGCTAAGTGAAGTATTTTTAAGTATTTCGTGACGCTTATGTACAATCCGTTAGGCTTTTTGGAGGATATAATGAAACATCTATCATATTCAGTATGATTATTTTAATATTGTTTAATAATATTTTTGCAACACAAGATATGATAATTCAAGCTTTGCAGCCCAATATTATTGAGAATTGAATGAAAATAACGTATCTATTCTATTTCTTCCCAAAATCCTTATCTAACTGCAAAAAGGGAAGTAAAATAAATCCGGGTATGGTAGCCAAAACCACATAGATAAAAAAGAGTTTATAGCCCATCAATTCCTGCAGATAACCGCTTATCATGCCGGGAAGCATCATTCCCAAAGCCATGAAACCCGTTGCGAGAGCAAAATGGGCCGTTTTATGCTCGCCGTCGGAGATGTAAATCATAAAAAGCATGTAAGCGGTAAAACCGAATCCATAACCAAATTGCTCAACGGCAACGCAAATGTTGACAATTAGAACGCTTTGCGGCTGTGCATAGGCAAGATAGATATAGACCATATCCGGTAGGTTTATGGCGACGGCCATAGGAATAAGCCACTTTTTCAGTCCGTCTTTCGAGGCGATAAACCCGCCGAGAATACCGCCAAGCGTTAGCAGAATAATACCCACCGTGCCGTAAATAAAGCCCACTTCGGACGTAGACAGCGCCAGTCCGCCGGCCGCTTTTTCATCCAACAAAAAAGGCGACGCCAATTTTACCAATTGCGCTTCTCCGAGACGATAAAGCAATAAAAACGATAGGATGAGGCCGATACGTTTCTTTTTAAAAAAGAGCGCAAAAGTCTCTTTAAATTCGTTGAAAAAAACGGCAAGATTATCGATAGATTTTGTTTTATCGCTTGCCGGTTTTGGTAAAATAAATTTATGATAAACGGAAAAAACAATAAACATAGCCGCAAGGATGAAAAAGGTAACGCTCCAGGCGAGTTTATTATTACCCGTTGATGTTTCCAATGAACCGGCGAGAATAACCAATAATCCTTGCCCTGAAATCATAGCCAAACGATAAAATGTGCTGCGAAAACCAACATACCAGGCTTGCTCGTGTTTATCTAATCCCATCATATAGAAACCGTCGGCGGCAATATCATGCGTAGCGCTGGAGAAGGCCATCAGCCATAAGAATGCCAATGTATATTGAAAGAAATTATCTACGGGAATCGTAAAAGCCACTCCGGCCATACCCGCGCCGATTACAAGCTGCATCATTATAATCCAGTAACGTTTGGTGCGCAGAATATCCACAATCGGGCTCCATAAAGGCTTAATCACCCATGGCAGATAGAGCCAACTTGTATAGAGCGCAATATCCGTATTGGAAATGCCGAGTCGTTTGTACATTATGACGGAGACCATCATAACTACCACATAGGGCAGTCCTTCAGCATAATAAAGCGAAGGCACCCAGAGCCATGGAGATCGTTTTTTATTCATTGTATTTTTCCGATTAATTATATTTTCGATATTAAATCATAAAGCGTTGTCGCCGCTCTTAAAATGTAAAGAAAAATAGTGAAAAGTTCAATTGTTGAAAATTATTGAATGCACTCCTTTCATTTGACAAACGGGGAAAGATATATTGGTATTAAATTAGTCCGTTGGTCCCGTCACATCAGGGATGGGGTAATAACAGAACAATAAGCTGTTGTTTTTTACAATTGATAGAACTAAGCTTTGCAAATTGATTAATGCTGGATTATACAAATAGAAAGATAGATTAAAACCGTCCTCTTAAAAAAAAGTCTATGTATTGTCAGGGTTCCATTATTCAATAATTTCGATATTTATCACAACCCCCTTACCCCAAGCCAAAGGCTCCATACTCATAAGCATTGGCAGGCAGGGGTAGGCCTTTTTTAAGAGGATATTTATTTTTCCTGTTTTGCAAAATAGATGGAATAAGCGTAAACTTTGAAATTCCTAAAAAAATAGATAAAATTGAATTAAAAGTAAAATCTTAAATTTTAGACCTGTTTTCATTTTTGCAACACCCTAAAAATTTTTCTGTATTATTTGGTATAATTTTGCCTGTTCATCATCCATTTTTAAAAGCCTTGACTTGGTATGTTTGGATTCAGGTAGAGTATATGTTATTTCATACATATTATGTGTTAGCTCCTTCGATCTTTCAATAGATAAATTTGATGTATTGGTTCAGGCGATTTGGTACTTTTTAAAGCGAAAAAACTTTGTTATTTG
>CAYRJN010000300.1:0-3092 GCA_964424545.1 uncultured Calditrichaceae bacterium | reverse complement strand
AAGCAACTTGATAATAATACTTTTTGCCCTCTTTAAGGTTATCTAAAAGGGTTTCATATAAATAGTGCCCCTCTTTACTGCCTATTAAATGTCCTTTCGTTCTTTCCGACAGCGTTTTATTAGGACCGAATCGAACGTAAAAAGGAAGTTGTGAATCACATTCCCAGCGAATATTTACGGAATGTGGTTGCGGATTTACGAGATAAGGCCCTTTTGTGATTTTTTGGGCGTAAAGCGTAAGCGTCGTTAATAAAAAAACAAGAAATGTGCGGCTGAAAATATTTAAAAACATAACAATTTAATCCTATTTAATTTGTACGATTTTGTAAGTTTTTACGCTACCACCGTTCTGCGCTCTTACTATATAAATACCGCTGCCGGTATTAACGCCGTTTTCATTAACACCGTTCCATTGCACATGGTTTGAATTTTTAATGGTAAAAGATTTAATTCGTTTGCCGCGGATGTCATAAATAGTTAGTTTAGTTAAACGAGAGTCTGGATTTATAAAATTGAAGGTAATCATACTGTTGAAAGGATTAGGATAAACATTCAACCGGAAATTCGCAGGGACGTTAATTAAATTATTCTCAACAGAATGTGGTATATCCATTAATATATTTATGATTCCCGATAAAAAGATACGCCGCCTTTCCATTTGCGCCGTTTCATCCAAACCGTCTTTTACATTTTCCAGACCGAAAGTAATATAAGACATTCTGTGGCGCTCAACGCTGTAAATACCGGCTGGGCTTCCGCCCCCGAAAAAGTATTCCATTAATATTTCTGATTCCGGTTTTTTGGAAATCGCTCGAAAAAGATGGTTATTGTAGGGCGTAAGGGACATATAAATACTGGGATAAATACGAGGATCGACATTTTTTAAGGTAAAATAATTATTTTCCAACATATTTTCATTACTGTAAGCATGTAGGTAATTTTCAAAAAAAGAGCTGTCGGGCTGTTCGCTTTCGAGCAGATCGTCTTGTGCCTTAGAGCTAAAAAGAAGAAATACGCCGCCATTATCCATAAACGATTTTATACTCTCGCGGTCTTTTGCGGTTAATGTGTTGCTGCTAGCGTCGCCAGTGAACCAGATAACGGTTTCATACTTATGTAAATAATCAGACGGCGTACCGCGCGAAGCAACCTCCCAAACAATGTAGCTGTCGATACTGTCTAATACGCCTTTTGTGTAATATTTTTCAAAATTATCGCCGTTATCGTCATCCACCAACAATATTTTTACGGGATTGATTTTTATACTCAGTGTATCGAAAACGGTTTTATCTTTATATTGCATTATAACGCTAATGGGAAGATTCCCGCCGTTTTCAATATCATCCTTTATTTTAATAGAAAAGGTATCCGTTTGTGATATAACTGTATCCATATTGCCGATGGCCGGATATTGGCTATGTCCTTTAATAATTTCAATGCGCTCATCATCGCTTGCAATGGTTACATTGACGCTGTCAAGCGTTTTATTACCCCAGTTTGCCATACCTATAAAAATATCAAATACTTCTCCAGGATCGGCAATATTATCGCCGTCGCCCTTTTTTTCAACCGTTTTAATACTTACGGCGGAAATTAAAGGCAGAGCGTATTTATTTATCCAAGCCAGCGTGGCAATTCCGCTTGCCGCGGGCGATCCGTATCCTCCCTCCGTAGCATAAGAACGATAAATTCCTCCTTGCATACCCCCGATCCATGGGTTGAAAAGGGCAAATATTCCCCATTTACGCGTATCCCTGTCATAAGCTTTTCCGTTATCACTACGATCGAATTCATTCCAGGCATTCCAATAATCCCAAACTTCGGCATCCCATACGTTTTGCGGATTTTTCCATAAATATTTAGCGTATAAATTAGCGATCCTCTGCATATCACCGGTAGTAAATTCTATATTGTTTAAATAACACTCATAAGCAAAAACAACATCAATGGCGGCATGGGAAATATCGTTATTGCCGTAATATCGGGCGTAATTCCAGGCAACAGCGTTAATATCGGAAAAATAATTCATAATCGAATGAAATTCTGCGGCCATATCGGCGACTACGCGCTTATACCATGGAAGGAAATCGGCATTATAAGGTGAATATTGAGACATTTCCGAAATGCGGATCAATTGGAGTAAAAATGTTCCAAAGGCTGCGTATTGATTAACCGGAATGATATCAAGATTTTGAGAACCCGCCCAATTGGGGTACTCGCCGTCTATTACGTTACCCGGATTAGCGATATAGCTGCTGTCCCAAACCGCATACCATTTACCGACAACATTCTTTTCGAGAAAACGAAGCAAAGAATCCGCACGCGTCCCGAACGATTGGTATAATTCTTCATCTCCATAGACTTTTAAAACAAAGCCGGCAAGTTCGCTGCAAAATTGTCCGTCGTGAACAAGATATTCGGTATAGTTGCCGTCGGCCGAGTAATGACCGGTACCCCATCCGAGAAAACCATCTGCAATGCGCGGATCATAGGCAATGGCGGTATCTTCAGGGACATCCCGAGCGCTGCCCATAATATCATAACCGTGCCGGGCAAGTTTATTAAGCCAAATTGTATCCCCATCGGTTTCGTACATCAAATTATAGGTTTGTAAAACATAAGCCTCAGCCCAGGCGAGTGTGGCGCTGTTGTTTGATTTACTGTAAGATGTATCATAACCGGCAGAAGTCCAGTCGACTATCGATTGGCGCCAATCGGGGAAAGTATTATTTTGTGAAAACAGAGCATTGGTTATAATAATTAAAAACCATAAAACAAAAACCCAAAAAAATGAAGTAATTTTTTTCAATTTGATTTTCCTTTCGTCTAATCGACTTTCGGTATATTAGATATTTTACGCCCAAAAATCAATTTCCGCTGATTCTGGATTACCGATCTTGAGAAAATGTTAGGGTAGCAAAATATTTTCTTCAATGTTAAAGTATATAAATTTTTTTACAACAATGCAAAAATAAGATAGAACATAGCTTCGCAAAGCGATTAATGAAAAAAGTACGGATAGAATAGTCAACGTGTTATTCCTTCGAAAGAAGGAATCCGAATGTAGACAATAGCAAGATTTAGATTCCCGA
>CAYRJN010000299.1:0-3175 GCA_964424545.1 uncultured Calditrichaceae bacterium | reverse complement strand
GTTCCAAAAATGATAGCCATGAGCAAGGCGGTGGCTCGCGCCGTTTCCCTTCCGCTTACTGCCAAAACTCGTCTCGGATGGGATACCGATTCCATACAAATTGTAGATATATCCAAAACTTTGGAAGATGTGGGGATCGAAGCGCTGGCTTTGCACGCCCGCACACGATCACAAGGTTATAAAGGAAAAGCCGATTGGAGCTGGATTAAGAAGGTTAAAGAGAAGGTATCCATTCCGATTGTGGGCAATGGAGACATTGTTGAACCGTATAACGCATTGGATATGTTTGAACAAACGGGCTGCGACAGCGTTATGATCGGCCGCGGCGCAATCCATAATCCTTGGATATTCAGAGATATTAAATCGTTAATGAAAAAGGGTACGCTTCCCGATGCGCCTGATATAAGCGAACGCGTTGAGATATTAAAAAAGCATTATCGGTATAACGTAGAATATAAAGGTGAACGAACCGGCGTGATAGAGATGCGTAAACATCTCAGCGGTTATCTAAAAGGCCTGCCGCATATCGCTAAATTCAGATTAAGTTTGATGCAATACCAAACATTACGGCCGGTCATGGAGCGTTTGGACGCCCTGCAAACCGCTGATTTTTACAAAGATTTAACGATTTATGATGAAAGATAACCTGTATGGAAACAAAAAAGAATCAGAAACGCATAATTTCGTGTTTATAAACAATACTAAATATTTGTTGCGTTTTTTTGATTTTGTTGTAAATTTATACTAAGCGATTTAAAATTAAGGTTTTTTATGCAGCCGGATTTTCAATATTGCATCGAAGCTCTTCCCAAAGTTTCCCGTACCTTTGCGCCCACTATTCGTTTGTTGCCCAAAGGTTTGGATATGCCCGTAACCGTGGCTTACCTTTTGTTTCGTATTGCCGACACAGTGGAAGATAGTCATCATCTCGCAGTAAACCAAAAACGTGCCATGCTAACGGTTTACGCCCGGATATTTTCAGCGGATGGCGAAACGGCGACGGAAGAGTTTATGCAGATGATCAAGATTTTGCCTCGTGAAACGGACGATGAAAAACTGGTATATGATTTAAACAAAGTATTATCGGTTTTTTACACTTTCTCGCCGACTGTCCGTCAGCAAATCGGCAAATGGGTTGTGGAAATGTCCGTCGGTATGAAAAAATATGCTCAAGAGCTGAAAAAACGGCGTTTTACATTTTTAAAAACCATGCACGAATTAGAAGAATATACCTACTACGTAGCCGGCACCGTCGGGTATCTGCTTACGGAACTTTTTTCTTATTCTTCTCAAAAAATTACACCACAATTAAAAGGACGCTTGGAGCAATTTGCGGAATCTTTTGGCAAAGGCTTGCAAATGGTTAATATTATACGTGATATGGCCACAGACTTGCGCCGAGGACAATCCTATATACCGGATGAGTTGTTAAAAAAATATCATTTAACCCGTGAATCTATTTTTGACATGGAAAACGCCGCCCGCGCAGAGATGATGTTCAATGAATTGATTCAATACGCCGTTAAACATCTTGACCGCGCCGTAAAATATATTCTGCTTATTCCCAAAGAGGAAACCCGTATCCGGCTATTTTGTTTGCTACCGCTATTTTGGGCAATGCGCACCTTGCAAAAGATTCAGGAAAACACATTGGATCTACTTAAAAATGAAAAAATCAAAATTACCCGCGCCAGTATTCGTAAAGAATTTTGGGCAGCGTTAATCAATATGCGTTCCAATCGTTTAATGCGCCGTCATTACTTGAATATTAGAAATGATTTTAAAAATATCCCTTCTATTCCCGCATCTATTTAACAAGCGCTTATGAGCGAGATTCTTCCCGATAACTTTCAAAACAATATGGAACTTTATCAATATTTGCGCGATTTGTACGGCAATAATTTATCCGCTTTTCTCAATGCCCGTCCCGAACCGACCGCCATACGCGTAAACACCCTGAAATACAATACGCAACAATTCATCACCGACCTGAAAAAATACGGCATAAAGTATCGTTCGATTCCTTTCAATCCCAACGGTTTAATCATAGAAAACGGCGATTTTAAACTAAGCCATACGCTCAGTTTTTTTAAAGGTCATTTTCAGTACCAGGGAATCTCATCGCAAATACCGGCGCTGCTTCTATCGCCCAAGGCAGGCGATGTTGCGCTCGATATGGCAGCCGCGCCCGGTTCCAAATCCACGCAAATGGCCGCTCTTATGAAAAATGAAGGTAGACTCTATTTAAATGACCTCTCCACGGCGAGATTAACGCCGTTGAACACAAACGTACAGCGTAGCGGAATATACAACAGTATTATGCTACAGTTATCGGGCGAACGAATCGGCAATCTATTACCGGAAATGTTTGATAAAATATTACTCGACGCTCCCTGTACGGCTCTCGGTGGAATAGCCGATTCCAACGAACTGTTTATCTGGTGGTCGCGTAAAAAATTAAAAAGCCTTGCCGCTCGTCAGATTCGTATGCTTATATCCTCTTTTAAAGCCCTGAAAATCGGCGGTGAGATGGTTTATTCAACCTGTTCCATAGCGCCGGAAGAGAATGAAGCGGCTATTCAATTTATGATAGACCATTATCCGCTGGAAATTATGCCCGTTGATTTGGCCATGCTCAAGAAATTTGGCAGCGGGCTGCAACGCTATAAAAAATTCGTATTTTCCCCGGAGATGAAACACGCTCTGCGTATCGAGCCGGGCGAAAGGCAAATGGAAGGTTTTTTCATTGTTAAATTACGAAAAACCGGACGAAGCAACAATATGTCCATAAGATCCTACACGAACGATTTTATCAATACCCTTTCCTACAATGAGCTGTCCGCGGAGCTTGACAATATCAGCGAGCAATGGGGCATTGATAAGGACACCTGGAATCACTATCGGTATATTCGTTCACGTAAACGCCTTTGGTTATTAAATAAGGAAATTACTTCTCTGCCGCAACAAGGATTTGTAAGCGCCGGTCTGAAGCTGGCGGAAAAACGTTCCTCTCTGTGGCGTTTAAGCAATCAAAGCGCCCAATTTTTTTCAGACAAAATTAGCAAACGCATATTAAACATCAACAAAAGTACGATAACAGAGCTGTTTTCAACGGGATACGCCAAACTAACTACTGTTAATAACGGCTATTATGCCTTAAAATGGCAAAAGGATA
>CAYRJN010000298.1:0-3216 GCA_964424545.1 uncultured Calditrichaceae bacterium | reverse complement strand
GGATTCATATATTAAACCATTATCATAACGAGGCCGGAAACGCGGCAAATTCCGCACAGGCCGTTATCGCCGTAATGAGCGAATTAAACGCCCCGGTGATTATGACTTCCGTAACAACGGCTATCGGTTTTTTATCGCTCAATGTCTCTGATATCGGCTCGGTGGGCGAACTGGGAGTTTTTACGGCGGCCGGGGTTATTTTTGCTATGATTTTTTCGCTTACTTTTATTCCGGCGGCGCTTTCATTGATGAAAATTCCCAAACGTATTCATAAATCCGAAAAATCATCATGGCTTAACACGCTGGCGCTGCGTTATGCCGATTTTATAATTCAACGCCGTTTAATTGTGGCTCTGTTTATTCTGCTCGTGGTTGTTTTTTCCATACTCGGCATACCCAAAATCATACTTGAAAATAACAGTATCAGCAACTTTCCCAAGGATCATCCGGCGCGCATCGATTATGAACATATCAACAAACATTTTGCGGGAACGACCTTTTTAACGGTGATGGTGGAAGGGGATAGCGCAGGGGCCATCAAAGAGCCGCGCGTTTTGCAGGATATGGATAATTTGAAGCATTTTCTAAAGAAGCAGCAGCATGTTGGCGGAGCCCTTTCGCTGGCGGATTATATTAAGCGTATGAATAAAGTAATGCATGCCGATAGCATTAAATACGACCGTATCCCGCCGCAGGTCGTTATACAAACCGGCTACGATTGGGTGCGGGAAAACGGCCGCTGGGTGGAAAAGACGGTCAGATTTAAAGCGCCGGGCAGAGCGTTAATCGCTCAGTATTTACAGCTTTATGAAATGTCCGGCAAACCGGATGATTTTGCCAATCTGGTGGATTATGAGTATAAAAACGCCCGACTAAATGCTTTTATCGATACGGAATCGAGCAATGTATTACGCGAGCTCGATAACAAAACGCGCCGTTATTTGAAAGATAATTTTAAAAGCGCCGGCGTTGAGATGACCGGAACATCGGAATTGTTTTTGGCTATTAATGATTTGGTCGTTAAAGGCCAATTTTACAGTATTTTGGTATCCATGTTTCTGGTCATTTTGGTCACCGCTTTATTATTCAGGCGTTTTGGTGACGGACTGCTCAACGTTATTCCGCTGCTTTTTGCCATGCTTTTTAATTTCGGATTTATGGGCTGGGCAGGTATTCACTTGAATATCGTCACCATGCTTACTTCTTCCATTGCCATCGGCGTAGGCGTGGATTATGCGGTGCATTTTATTCATCGCTATCGTTTGGAGCGCCAAACAATGGCCGTGGAACAAAGCGTATCCGCCGCCTTACGCGATGCCGGCGTTCCTATTATTTTAAACGCCATTACCGTCGGATTGGGGTTTGCGATTTTAACCTTTTCTATTTTTGCAGGCGTGAAACAAATGGGACTATTGATTGCCATCGCTATGTTCACCTCCTGTTTCGGGGCGATTGCCATTTTACCGGTGTTATTTCTGTTTGCAGAGCGGAAGAGCGGTAAAAGAAAAAGCGGATAAATCGAGAGCTATCAGGGTTGTTTATAGCCTTTATTGAAGAGTTGATTTAAGTAAATGAAAATCATTTTTAAAAGAATTTTCTTGATGGCTTATGCTTCATATTCCCCTTGACCCGCTTAAAATCTGTTTAATTTTCCGTGCGTTATTCGAGGGCTTCGCGGTTGAAAATAAAAAAAATCGCTTAAACCACGAAGAACGCAGAGCTCACGAAGAGGTTTTATATTTGGTTTTACAGCGCTTTGAGCATGGGAAAAAAGAGGAAATTAAGGCTATTGCAATATAACGCCATAAAGCTGTCATTTCGATCCCGCGTGGGCGGGAGAGGAATTTTAAAAATATACTATTTCCAAATAACGAGCAATTTTAGATATGTTTTGCCTTTAAGATTTCTCTTCCATAAGAATTTGAATTGTTAACGCCTTTTTTATGGTTGAATATGCTTAATAAGCTACACAAAATATTATTCTATAATGGAATTTGGACTTCTGATTAAAGCGCCGTCTTTTTCTATATTTCACTAAAACAATGTTTATTTTATTGACAAAATACTTCATTTGGTATATATTGAAGATAAAAAAGGATAAATATTATGAAGATACAAACAAGCGTTCGCGTAGAAAATACGTTGTATAAAGAAGCCAAAGAAGTCTTTTCAAGATTCGGTTTGACTTTTGGCGATGCCGTAAACATATTTCTTGCTAAAGTTTCAATGGAAAAATCAATTCCCTTTGAATTATCATTGCCCTCAAAAGAATTAGAGAAGAGAAGGAAGAATCTTGATAAAGATAAAAATACTCAAGTCTACAAAACATCTAATGAATTATTTGAAGATTTAGGAATCTAATCTTGCTTGAAATAAAAATTGAAAAATCTTTTAAGAAAGATATAGCAAGAGATAAGAAAAGCGGGCATTATTCCGAAAAAGATTTCGGGACATTAAAAAGTATAATTCAGTCATTACAAAATCAAGAAGAGATCGACAAGAAATACAAACGACATCCTTTGAAGGGTTCTATGAAAGGTTTTGAATCCATTCATATAAAAAGCGATTGGCTTCTAATCTTCAAAGTTGACACCGACTATTTATACCTAATAATGATAGGAAAACATACCCAGATATATGACAAATTTTCTTGATTTTTTTAATCTATGGAACAATTTATTTTCCAATTCCAATAAGGCGCCGTGCAATATTTACCGCGCGGGATCGCAATGACAGCTTTGCGCTTTTACTCTGTTCTGTTCCGGATATTCCGATTATGATAAAGTCATAATTATTTTTTCCCTTCGCGCTCTTCCGCTTGCCCGCCTGTGGCGTGGAGGGCTTCGCAGTTGAAAATAAAAAAAATCGGTTAAACCACGAAGAACACAGAGCTCACGAAGAGGTTTTATATTCGGTTTTACAGCGCTTCGTGGTTTAAAATTTAAGGAAAATAGTTCAAGCGTTTCGGATAAAGCAATCCCATGTGCGGTGTGCGGGTATAATGGCAGGGATTGCCGCGCATCCCCAAAAAGGCGGGAATATTTATTGTTTTTCTTTGAAAAGTTAGCTAACTTCATATCGAAGTTGGGACTAATTAATATGTTGCAACTATTAAAGGTACTGTTAATGAATTAGAAGTATATCAATTAACATACGAAGAAGGATTAAGTCCGTAATTTTGTGTAAAAAGAAAAAAAGGTGAAAATTTGCCACATC
>CAYRJN010000297.1:0-3218 GCA_964424545.1 uncultured Calditrichaceae bacterium | reverse complement strand
GTTAAATTAACGAAATAAAATATTTACAACGCTCCATCCCCCATGTTTCGGGGATCCGGCGCAGCGGCCAAAAGACAATCAAGGAAAAGACTCATCTTTATCGGAACTGAAAAAATCGATCCAAAGATAAAACAGAAGTTTACATCGTGTAAGTAATTGGGCTCCAAGCTCTTTTTGTTAGGTTCGTTCATCTTTTGAGTAACGCCATAAATACGTTTATGATAAAATATTGTCTTTTTAATCATCAATATTTCTTTAATCGATAATGATTTTCAAACATTTCGGAGGATATAAAATGGATAACTCTTCAAAAAGAATTAGATATTATTCATTGATTACTATTATTTTTATCGGCGGATTTTTATTTTCTTGCGCTCAACAAAAAACGCCCCTAAGCGCGGACTTTAAATATGCTTTACAACATAAAAAAACTCTACAGCTTGGTATTTATATCACCGCCCATTCGGTGCGGAATCATTTATCCACGCCGGAAGGCCGACGAGAAGCGCTTGATATTTTTCACAAAAATAACGCAACGCTGGCTTTTATAGAAGTTTACCGCGGCGGATTGGTTATCGACGAAAGGTTGTTAAAAGATACGCGGGATTTTTTTAAAGCTAATGATATAGACGTTATCGGAGGCATTGCCACCGTACCAGGTAAGGATTTCGGCGTTCGCCAGCAAGCGCAGCTCGGTTGGTTTAATTGGCAAAATCCCAAAACGCAAAACGATCTTAAAAAAGTAATGCAAACAGCCGCTTCCGTTTTTGACGTTTTTATCATCGATGACTTCCTTTGCACCGGCGATACCAGTTTGGAATCAAAGGCGGCCAAAGGCAATCGTAGCTGGTCGCAATATCGCCGGGATTTATTAACGGAATTATCGCAGACTTTATTCATTAATCCAGCAAAAAAAATTAATCCCAATATTACGATGATTATCAAATATCCACAATGGTATGATCGTTTCCATCTTTTCGGCTATGATGTGGAGAAGGAACCGAAATTTTTTGATAAAGTATGGGTAGGCACGGAATCACGCGGTCAAAATACACAGCGTTACGGCTTTGTTCAACCATACGAAGGATTTATTAATTATCGTTGGCTGGCCGCTATTTCGGGCGACAAAATTGACGGCGCCTGGTTTGATCATGGAGATTGCGACGCCGATGATTTTATCGAACAGGCCTATCAATCGGTTCTTGCCGGCGCCAAACGAATCAATCTTTTTCATTACGGTGATTTCCTTAAAGGTGGCCATGCAGGTCAAAAACTTCTATCGCAGCAGTTTAAGCAGCTTGTGTCCCTTGCCGATGCGGTTGCTAAAAATCCCGTCAATGGCCCTGTCGGTTATAAACCGCCTTCCAGCGACGCCGGCGGCGACCTATATTTGATGGATTATATCGGCATGTTCGGTATTTCTTTTGTACCCTCTCCGGTCTATCCGGAAAAAAGCAAAGTGATATTTCTACCCACACAGGCCGCCTCCGATAAAGATATTTTTGGGAAAATTCAACGCTCGATTACACAAAATAAGACGCTTATTTTTACCGCCGGTTTTATCGCCGCGGCAAAGGAAAGTAAAAAGATCGCCGAATTGGCCGGCGTTAAATGGCCCTTAAAAATTACACCCCTAAATGCCGAAAAAATTATTGTCAACGGTAAAACCGAACCGCTTAAACATGGGCTTGATATGGAAGTAAATCTGCGAACGCAAAAGGCAAAACCATTGCTTACGGCTCTTGTCGACGGGAAAAAAGTTCCCTTTTTGTTGATTAACAACATTAAGGGTGCTAAAATTTACACATTAAACAGTCACACCTTTTCACAAGATGATTTTAAGCGTGTGGGCGAAGTATTGTTATGCCCGAAACCTTTGGGACTGCTTGAACTACCCCCTTCCTGGGCGGACGCTTTCCGATATGCTTTTAATAAACCGTACAATATTGATTTTGACGCACCGACGCGCGTTTCCTTGCAAATTCTGACCCCTTCTTCTTTTGTCATTCAAAATTATAATAAATCCTCCGTTAAAATACGTTACGGTTCGAATACCTTAAAGGCAGAAAGATTAACGGATGCTTTTTCCGATAATAATTTCTCAGTGAAAAATCATTCCGTAGAGGTGGAGCTGCCACCGCGTTCACGGATATGGTTGAAAACTATTAAATAAACCGCCATTTTTTTATATGAAATTTATTGCCGATTTTCATATCCATTCGCACTACTCCTTGGCTTCGGCAAGAGATTTAACGCCGGAAAATTTGGACTATTGGGCAAAAATAAAGGGAATTAGGGTTCTCGGCAGCGGAGATTTTACCCATCCCGGCTGGCGCGGAGAACTTAAAGAAAAATTGGATAAGGCGGAAAACGGCCTGTTCAAATTAAAAAAAGAGTATATCATAAGAGGATCGGATGAAACGCGCTTCATACTGACGGCCGAAATCAGCAATATATATAAAAAAAACGGTAAAACCCGCCGTATTCATAATATTCTTTTAGCGCCGGACTTCCCAACGGTTGATAAAATATCCGCCGCTTTAAACAATTTCGGCAGCCTTGCTTCTAACGGACGCCCGATTTTAAAATTGGATTCCCGTGATCTTCTTGAAATTGTGCTCAACGCTTCTGCCCGCGCCGCACTTATTCCTGCGCATATCTGGACCCCTTGGTATTCTATGCTTGGAAATAAATCCGGCTTTGAGTCGCTACGGGAATGTTTCGGCGATTTGTCTTCCCATATTTTTGCCGTCGAAACCGGTCTTTCCTCCGATCCTTCTATGAATCGCCGCTGCGATTTTTTAGACGGCCTTACTCTTATTTCCAATTCCGACGCACATTCTCCGCAAAAATTGGGACGTGAAGCTAATCTTTTTAACTGCGCGCTTAATTATGACGCCATTATTGATTCTATCAATAAAGGCACGTCTCCCGAATTTTTAGGTACCATTGAATTTTTTCCGCAGGAAGGGAAATATTACTTTGACGGTCACCGAAAATGCGGTCTATCCCTATCGCCTCAGCAAGCGCGGGCTCATAATTATACTTGTCCGATTTGTAGTAAACCTTTGACAACGGGTGTCTTGCATCGCGTAGAGCAGCTCGCTAAACGGCCCGCTGCCTATAAACACAAAGATCAAGCGCCCTTTTACACATTAATCGCTCTAAAAGATATTTTGAGCGCTTTATATAACGTCGGTTCTACAAGTAAAAAAATT
>CAYRJN010000296.1:0-3236 GCA_964424545.1 uncultured Calditrichaceae bacterium | reverse complement strand
CAAAATGTTGGCGGGAGCGGAGCAACCGTTGTAACGACCATTTTAAAAGCGGTTAATAATTAATAGGTAAAAAAGAAAAAAGAATAAAAAATGGATATTCCAAGATATTGGCGTTTAAAAAACCAGCGCTATCATTTAATCGGAAGCAAATGTCAGCGATGCGGAAATTTAAGTTTCCCTCCGAGAAAAGTTTGTTCGAAATGTAAAAGCCGGGAATTGGAAGAATATACTTTTGGAAAAAAAGGCACAATATATTCATTTACAACCATTTATCAGGCAACGCAAGCGTTTGAGCAAAACGTTCCTTATGTTGTGGCCATTATTGAACTTGAACAAAATGTAAAAATTACCGCGCAGTTAACCGATATTCACGGGGTACAAATTGAAATCGGTATGCCGGTGGAAATGGTTATTCGGAAAATATATGAAGAGGGCGACAAGGGCCCGATACATTACGGCTATAAATTCAGGCCGTTATTCCGGATGAAATGATGATTGATTCAAATAGAAAATGGTTAGAAACTATAACCGATATTTACATAAACAAGCATGTGACCGGGATTGTCTTTGGTCATAAATGTCAAAGCCAAAGGCCCGATTAAAGAATTCATACCTAACGTTAATCCATAGCCGTATATAAAACGATCATCGCCAATGCTCATAGTTAAAAAATCTTCAAAGGTTCCGGCTAAATATCCCGCATTGGCTGTTAGGACGATAAATTTATTAACCAAAGGCTCATATTGAACAGAGAGTAGAGCGGACATGTAATTGGTGGCGCTGTGTTGTAAAAGTCTTGCACCTATAAACGGTATAATGTTTCGCGTTTCTCTGCTGATGCCTCCTAACATAAAATGATCGTATAAGGGGACTAAATTTTTATTAATAAAACCTCCCCTGACTTGACCGGTAATTGAAAAATGCTTATAAAATGGTATTGATTGCTGGAGTTTTACATTCAAACGAAAATAGTCGTTATATTTTATCTTATAATTTTCTTCAGGCGCAACATAATCATCGGGATTAACAAAAATTTTGACGTTTAAATCACTATTTTTAATATGAGGGATATAAGCGAGTCTGAAAAATATTTTTGTCCCTTTTTTTGTAAAGTATAGGCTATTAATATCGTCAAAATCGAATGTAGCATAAAAATTATATATATCTATTACTTCCGATAATTGTAATCGAATCGGTAAATCGATAGAAAGCCCCAACTTAGAACCTTGAAGCATTCCCTCTACGCCCATTTTATTGAATTCATAGCGCGTTCCCAATGAAACGGACAGGGAAGGGACTAAAATGGTATTTAATCTGAGGTCGGCGTAAAAGGTGTGAAAAACGGTTGTGCCCACTCTTTGATCGCCGAATTCATATTCGGCGATATTAATATTTGAATATCCGCTAATAAATCCGATACCTATATCCGGTTTATAGCCTGTATAATAAAAATATGAAGATCTGATAGCCGGGTTTACGCTAAAGCGGCCGTCAACACTAAGCTTTGAACCGTTTAATATAAGATTCCTTGTTGTAAAATTGAGCAACAAGGCGCTTTTTAAGTCGTTATCATAATGAATGCCGAGTTTTATTTTGCTGATATTTTCTTCGACTGTTTGGAGTTTTAACGTATTTCCCGCACCGGTTTTATCCGGAACAATCTGAAAATAGATATTTTTAAAAAATTTGGTTGAATAGAGGGCTTGAACATTTTCATTTATTTGTTTTATTGTTACAAATTCATTCGGTGTTATATATAACTTTTGACGAATAACATCATCCGAAATATTGTGATTGCCTTTTATTTCAATATTCGAGATAAAATATTTTTTTTGTGTCTTCGGCTTTTGAATTTTTTTCTTTTTAAAGGAATATAGGTTTAAAGAGTCGGATAAAGCTTTTAACTGCGGATATACTTTTAGCGCCGCTTTTTCACCGCGAATGATAATAGAATTAACTATTCCGAAACTTGAAGCGTCAATACCTTCAATATTTGGCGTTATTAGAATGTCGCAAAGGTCTTCTTGTTGGCGGTTAATAATGTTGCCTCGAAAAGCGACGGTTTGCTGCATAATTGAAACCAGTGTTTTTAGCTGCTCTTTTTTGAATAACGGGCCGCCGACATCTACGCCGATAATTATATCGGCGCCCATTTCTTTGGCGTCAATAACCGGAAAATTTCGTATAATTCCACCGTCAACTAATAAAGTGTCGTTTATTTCGACCGGATTAAAGATGGATGGAATTGCCATACTGGCTCTGACTGAAATGGCTAAGTCTCCATGATCCAAAACAACAGCATCGCCGGTTACAGCATTGGTTGCGATACATTTAAACGGAATGGGCAGTTTTGTAAAATCCGTTATATTATGAACCGGCAATAATAACGTTGATAACATTTGAGATAACCTTTGCCCCGCAATCAATCCTTGAGGGAGTTCGAAATGGTAGTTTCTGATGGGCATTTCAAGTATATATCGTTCCATGTCATATTTTTCTTCAATGGAGACTTTATTTCGTGATAATTTATCGTTAAAAAGTTTGTTCCAATTAATATTTTGCGCAATGGAATCAATTTCTTCTATACTGTATCCGGAGGCATATAGAGATCCGATTACCGATCCCATACTGGTACCTGTTACATAATCGATAGGAATATTCAATTGCTCGATAATGCGAATGACGCCTATGTGCGCCATACCTTTAGCGCCGCCGCCGCTCAAAACCAAACCGATTTTAGGCCTTTCTCTGCCATAGCCGATAAGCGGGATGGTTACTAATAATAGAGTGAAATAGAAGAATAATCTTTTGATATAAAATAAAAATCTCATTGAATCCTCAATCTTCGAAAAATGCTTTAAATTTCAATAGGTAAATAGGTTCCTTTAACTATTCTTTTAATAAATCCATATAAAAGAACATAGTTTTGCAAATTGATTAATGTTGAGTTACACAAAAATAGATTAAAACCGTCTCCTTTAAAAAGGGGCCATAGGTTATCAGGTTTTCATTATTCAATAATTCCTATATTTATCACAACTCCCTTGCCCTATGCCAAAAGCTGTTAAGGGAAGAATTATTTTTTCTGTTTTGCAAATTAAATAGAATAAGCGCAACTTTTAAATTCCGATATTATAAATTAATCGTATCGGAATTTCAAAAAATAACCTATTTCGGACATTTTCATTTATTTTTGTATTATTCTCAATTTTGAAATTATACATCGTTCACATAGG
>CAYRJN010000295.1:0-3315 GCA_964424545.1 uncultured Calditrichaceae bacterium | reverse complement strand
TCTGTTTTTCTATTTGTGTAATTCAACATTAATCAACTTGTAAAACTATGTTCTTGTACCGGAATCTCAATAAATATCATAATTATAAGAAACTCGGTTTGATAAAACCGCGTTTATAAGAACAGTAAATCTTCGCAACCGCAACTAAATTTATAAAAAATCGGGGAAGAAAAAAATATTTCGTAAGAATATAGGGAAATGGACGGGCTTTTAATCGAATTTTTATTATAATGGTCAACTTGACTATAAACTTAAAAATTAAGAAATTAAAGTTTACAAATAATTGTAGCTGCAACTTTTAATCAAACATAAGAACGGAATAATATGAGCGAACCCGTAGTGGCCATAATCGGCAGACCCAACGTGGGGAAATCGACTTTATTTAACCGTCTGATTGGTCAGCGACGCGCTATCGTTGACGATCAACCTGGCGTTACCCGCGATAGAAATTACGGTCATGTTGCCTGGGCGGGCAATCAATTTATCTTGATAGATACGGGCGGCTATATGCCCGAATCACAATATTTGATTGATATGGCCATAAAAGAACAGGTGGAAATTGCTATTGCCGAAGCCGACGCCGTAATCTTTCTCGTCGATGTGCAAACGGGCATTACCGATATCGAAGAGTTTATGGCCAAATCGCTTTTACGTTCGGGAAAAGATGTTTTCCTTGCGGTGAATAAGGTTGATAATCTGGAAACGGAGATGGAAATTGGTCAATTTTATGCGCTCGGGTTGGGTGACCCCATACCCGTCTCCGGCATGATCGGTCGCGGTACGGGCGATTTACTGGATATTATCGCCAATAAAATAAAAGAATACGATATCCGCGATGATGAACGCAAAATGATCAAACTTGCCGTTATCGGCCGCGAGAATGTGGGGAAATCGTCATTAATTAATACTTTGCTGGAGAGGGAGCGCTCCATCGTAACCAATATTCCCGGCACCACCCGCGATCCTATTGATTCCGAATTTTCCTATCAAAAACGAAAATATCTATTGATCGATACGGCCGGGCTGAAAAAAAAACGACGTATCAAGGAAAATATTTTATTTTACAGCAATTTACGCACTTTCCGCAGTATCCAGCGGGCGGATGTGATTTTGTATATGGTTGATATCAACGAGGGTTTAAGCCGTCAGGATGTTTCCATCTTGAACGAGGCGGCCATACAAAAAAAAGGCATCGTTTTGGCGCTTAATAAATGGGATTTGATAAAAAAAGATGACAAAACGATCCTCGAGTTTCAAAGAGATTATAACGAACGGCTCGGGATATTGCGTTATGTTCCGCAAATCTATATTTCCGTGCATAGTAAGCAGCGTTTGTTTAAAGCCCTCGATCTGATAACAAAAGTTTATGAAGAACGTAAAAAACGCGTTCCTACTTCTGAGTTAAACGACTTTTTTCTGCCGATGATTAAGGAAAAAACGCCGCCGGCGACAAAAGGAAAAGAAATTAAAATTAATTATGTGGCTCAGGTCAATGCCGAACCTCCGGTTTTTGCCTTTTATTCCAATCATCCCGATTTGATTACCGAAAGCTACAAACGTTTTCTGGAGAATAAACTGCGGCGAAAATACGGTTTTAAGGGCGTGCCCGTTACCATGTCGTTCAGAAAAAAATAAAGAATTTACAAAGAGTTCGTAAATTTATGGAAAAGTTTCTATTAATGCTGTTAATACCCATGCTAAGCTATGCGGGCGTGTCGGAAAAAATAAAATCCTACCTTTTGGCGCAAAACGAGGGGCTGGAGCTCGATACCCAAATCCATTGCGGCTTTCATTATGAATTGGATTTATTGGAGCATTATCGGGAGCTGCCCGCGGATTTGCAAATCATGGCCAAGGCGGCGCGCACCGTAAGCGATATGCAGGCTCAGTATGTGTCGCCTTCCGGACATTTCTTAATCCAGTACGATACCAGCGGTTACAATGCCGTCGATCCGCAAGATATTTCGGGGAACGGTATTCCCGACTTTGTGGATTCGGCCGCCGCGATTTTTGACCATGTTTGGCAGATTGAAATTGAAGAAATGGGCTTTCAGCCGCCGCCGAATCTTAACGGCGATTACTATCGCGTTAATATCAATGATCAGGCGCGCTTCGGGTATTACGGCCAGACGTATATTCTAAATTTGGACGATCCAGAAAATATTCAAAGCTATATTGAAATTGATAAATCGTTTAGTTCCGATAAGTTTTATACCAAAGGTTTAAACGCCTTGCGCGTAACAGCGGCTCATGAATTTAACCATGCTTTGCAGATAGGCTATAAATTTCATCTTAATTACGATCGATTCTTTATGGAAATGACTTCAACTTGGTTAGAGGATTTTCTGTATCCTGATGTTAATGATTACTATGCCTATTTGCCCGTATTTTTTGCTTCGATTAATTCCATTCGTTTCGATTCGGCTATAAGCTATTATCCTTACGCCAATTCGCTTTATCTTCATATGCTCACGCGTATGTTTTCACCGCACATCGTTGTGGATGTGTGGAATAAAATTAATACGGTTAACGCCATGCCTGCGCTTGAAGAGGTCGTCTCTGAGAAAGGCGCGTCGTGGGATGTTACGCAAAACGATTATGCGGTTTGGCTCTATTATACGGGCGATAGAGCGCTTGCCGGTTCTTTTTTTCCCGATGCGGCCGATTACCCCATGATTACTTTCAGCGGAAAGCGTAACTTGGATTATACGGAAAACTTCAATTTTGAAACGGAAATAGGGGGATTGGGTTATGCCTTTACACAGATTCGCGGTCTACAAAATATCCGCTATATGGCCAAAATATCCGCTAACAGTTCCAAAGGGTTCTATACCCATGTCAATGCGCATAATTTGCCGGAAAACGCCAAAAGATTCAATATGGCTCAGGCCGTAACTTTTAACAATCAAGACAGTGTCGTCGTTGTGATAACCAATCCCGATACAACGACGGATATTTATTATACCTTGAATAGCGATACGGCACAGCCCTTTCTAGTGGGCCCAAATCCGATAGTTTTGGATGGAAATAACGTGCAACGGATGAGCTTTTATAATGTTCCGCCTAAGGGCGAAATTTATATATTTAACCTAAATGGAAAATCATTACGGAAATTGGTGTCCGATTTTTCAGCGAAACATACGATTTTATGGGATTTGCGTGATTCTCATAATAATCTGTTATCGAGCGGCGTCTATTTTTATATTGTTAAAAGCGCCGATTTCGAAAGGAAAGGCAAGTTTGCGGTTATCAGGAAACATTAAACCCTCTAAGTTTTATTTTAAACGGAAATGGATATGGGAACGGTCATTAATG
>CAYRJN010000294.1:0-3321 GCA_964424545.1 uncultured Calditrichaceae bacterium | reverse complement strand
ATTATTTATATATTTACGGTAATTATAATACGGTTAGGGACTGTTATATCGAACGCATCGGTAATCTGGAACATGTGGGACACGGGATGACTGTTAAAGGTTTTGGCGAGCACAATCTGTTTGAAAACTGTGTAGCGCGTAATTTTAAAGGCGGCGGATTTGTGGTAAGGCATCGCAGAGTAAAATATAATGTTTTTAAGAATTGCACGGCATACGGCGCCACAGGGTTTTTAATAAGAGACGGCGCCAGTTATAATAATTTTTATGATTGCAAAGCGATTGATTGTTATGGCGCCGTTCGCTTTGAAGATACCGATGAGGATGA
The DNA here is from genome assembly GCA_964424545.1 of uncultured Calditrichaceae bacterium. GTDB lineage: Bacteria > Calditrichota > Calditrichia > Calditrichales > Calditrichaceae > JAUVIB01. The sequence goes on along the minus strand of CAYRJN010000294.1, from coordinate 2,996 downwards.
CGGGACGCAATATGCCGGGCGCTATAATAATTTTTATAATTGTCTGTTTGAAAATTCATTTGTTGCTATTGATTTCTATTCTTATGACAGAAATTCGGATGCAAATAATAATCGCTTCATCAATTGTGTCGTTTCCGGAGGCCAATATTTGTTCAATACCGATCGGACAAATTATGATAATGAAATGATCAATAGTATTGTTTATAATGTATCCCAATACAGAATAGGCACATATGACCTTGACTTTAATTTTAGAAATACGGACTTCCGGAATAACGGATTTCCTCTTCCCTCCGGGGATAATATCTATAATTTTAACCCCGTATTTGCCGATGCTGCTCAAGGCGATTATCGTCTGGCCGGAGGTTCGCCTTGTATTGATGCGGGCGTTACGGATACGGTCGGCCTAAACCTTCCCGATTCGGATGCATACGGTAATATACGCGTTGCAGACGGCAATCATAGCGGAACAGCCGTCATCGATTTGGGTATTTATGAATATGACGGCATTTCACAGCCGCCTGCTTATATCGGCGAACATTTTGTATCTACAGATGGTAATGATTCTAACGATGGCGTAACAGAAGAAAGCGCATGGAAAACTATAGCACATGCCGCACAAATGGCGCGCCCCGGCGATATAGTCTATATTAAAGCGGGATATTACAGGAATGAGCAAATAACGTTTGCCAACAGCGGTACGAAAGATTTCCCCATTATTTTTGAAGGATACCAATCTACTCCCGGTGATAATCCGAAAATTAATTTTCAGGTTGGTAGTGAACTCGATTCAACGTTAATGCCGCTTTTAGACGGCGGGGACCGTTCAAATGGTATTGCTTTTTACATTACCACTCAACATTATATTGAAATAAAAAATATACAAATCAGCAATTATGAAGTTGGCGTGATTTTATCCTATTCAAAGGACAGCGGTCATAATTCTCTCACGAATGTTATTGCAAAAGATCTGGGCGATATTAATGATAGTTATTCCGGTGTGGCTTTTAAATGCTATTTGGGCAATAAAAATAGTTTAACGAATTGTTTGGCCTATAACGCGGCGGCGGAAGGAATCTCCATAGAAAGCTCGGATAGTAATACCATAAAAGGCTGTTCGGTAATTTGTGACGATGCGACCAATCTCAACAGCGGCACCGATTATTATATCTATATCGGCGGCAGCAATAACCATATTACGGATTGTTATATCGAACGCGTTGGAGATTTACAGCATGGCGGCCATGGAATCGGCGTGAAAGGGAACGGGGAGAAGAACGTTTTTGAAAATTGCAAGGCGGTAAATCTATCGGGGGGCGGCTTTTATGTAAGACATCGGGGGGCAAAATATAATAAATTCATAGGATGTAAATCATTTCAAGGCGCAGGCTTTATGATTCGCGATGGCGCTTCTTATAATAAATTTATCAATTGTCATGCGGATAGCTGCTATGAATCCGTAGTTTTTTTAGATACGGCCGAGGATGACGGCACGCAATTCGCCGGCAGATATAATGACTTTTATAACTGCTTATTTGAAAATTCCAATTACGTCATAAATTTTTGTAAGTATGATAGAAACTCGGACGCCAATAATAATCGTTTTATTAATTGCGTTTTTGATAAAGGCCGGTATCTTTTCCGTCCGTTGCGTACAAATTATAATAATGAAATGATCAACTGCATTATATCGAATATGGCGCAATATAAGAGTGAAGAGAGCGGCGAGTATGCGATTAATTTCCAGTTTTCATACAGCGCTTTCTGGAATAACGGATTTATTGCGCCGCAAGGTAGCGGCGTGTTTTCCGAAAATCCGCTATTTGTTGACGCTGCAATGGGTAATTACCATCTCATGGAAAATTCGCCCTGCATCGATGCCGGAACGCCGGATACCAGCGGATTGGGGTTGCCCGAATGGGATGCCGACGGCAGGAAACGTATTGCCGACGGTACCTCCGGGGGCAAAGAGATTGTTGATATGGGAATTTATGAATATCCCGATTCCATGGATCGTTTAGATTTTTCTTTGAATTTTAATTCCAATGATAATGTATCCGATCAATTTGTCGTTGCCGACGGATTTAGCGATATAGGCGATGATTTTACTTTGGAACTTTGGTTTAAGATTGCTTCAACGCCTAAGAGCGGAGAAGAGTATCATCTCATATCCTTTTGGGACGACGTTCAGGACATACAAACGCAATTATATATAAATTCGGACGCACTTATTTCTACAAACGGAAGTTTGGGCGCGGCCGGTATTATCGGAAAAAGCGCTATTAATATTAATCGTTGGTATCATTTAGCCTACGTAAGAACGGACACTTCCGTTTTCATTTATTTAAACGGACAATTAGAGGCCGCAAAAGAGAATGGCAGCGATGGCGGCGCTTATCGCTATTTAGTCTTGGGTAGATTTAGGGGTTATGAAGATCGTTTCGATTTTTCTGCCTTCAAAGGCGATATGGACGAGGTGCGCGTATGGAATTATGCTCGCAGTATATCGCAAATTCGTGCGGACAAAGATGGCGTATTAAGAGGCAATGAAAAAGGGCTAACGGCCTATTATAATTTTAACGAAGGACAAGGTGTTGTTTTAAACGATAAATCGGGAAACGGTCATATTGGTAATATGTATAATATGTCCGACAATAATTGGGTAAACGGTGTTTTTACGCCGGTTGGTATTTTTAATGAGGTCGTACATATTGCCGATAAAATCGATTTAGCGCAAAATTATCCGAATCCCTTTAATCCGCAAACAAAAATCGAATTCACCCTGCCCGTAACAGGATTGGTGAATTTATCCGTTTATAATATTTTAGGTCAAAAAGTTGCTGAATTGGTAAACGCCGTTATGGAAAGAGGAAAGCATTCAGTTCCTTTTGACGCCTCAAATTTTGCCAGCGGAGTATATATTTACAAAATAAGAGAAAAAAATTTATTAAGTGTTAAAAAAATGATATTGTTACGATAAAATTCGGAAATAATTA
>CAYRJN010000293.1:0-3330 GCA_964424545.1 uncultured Calditrichaceae bacterium | reverse complement strand
AGAAATGAACGACGAGTTGCCCGATGATGAGCCTACAAAATTTATTGCTAAAATAGGCGGTGAGGCGATTCATGCTTTGTTGAAAATGATTGATATTGAAGACCTTGCCGTTCAGTTGCGCCATACGATCAGGACGGAAAATTCCGAACAGAAAAGGCTGGAAGCGCTAAAGCGCTTGAAAGTGGTTCAGGCTTTTCGAACCCGTGAAAAGAATACCGAGTATCGTAACAAGCCCGAATGGATGGTATTGGACGTTATTCCCGTAATACCGCCTGAGCTGCGGCCGCTTGTTCCCTTGGAGGGCGGACGTTTTGCCACCAGCGATTTAAACGATTTGTATAGACGCGTTATTATTCGCAATAATCGTTTGAAAAAGTTGCTTGAGATAAAAGCGCCGGATGTTATTTTGCGCAATGAAAAGAGAATGTTGCAGGAATCGGTCGATTCGCTTTTTGATAATTCCAAACGCAATACGGCCATGCGTTCCGATGGTGACAGACCTCTGAAATCGCTATCGGATATGCTTAAAGGCAAGCAGGGTCGTTTCCGTCAAAATCTTCTCGGAAAACGTGTTGATTATTCCGGTCGTTCCGTTATTGTGGTCGGCCCGGATCTCAGTTTGCAACAATGCGGATTGCCCAAGGATATGGCTATTGAGCTGTTTAAACCGTTTATTATCCGTAAATTGGTTGAGCGTCATTTTGTAAAAACGGTTAAGAGCGCGAAAAAATTGGTAGAACGACGGGGTTCGGAAGTTTGGGATATTCTTGAAGAAATTATCGATGATCATCCCGTATTGTTAAACCGCGCTCCAACTTTGCATAGGCTTGGCATTCAAGCGTTTCAGCCTGTTTTGATCGAAGGTAAGGCAATCAGAATACATCCTTTGGTATGCGCCGCTTTCAATGCCGATTTTGACGGTGACCAAATGGCGGTTCATGTGCCGCTTTCGTACGAAGCGCAGACCGAAGCGAAAATGCTTATGCTTTCCAGTCATAATATTTTATCACCGGCAAATGGTCAGGCTATTACCGTACCAAGTCAGGATATTGTTTTGGGCTGCTATTATTTAACAAAAATGTTGAACGGAGAAAAAGGCGAGGGTATGTCTTTCGCGGATTTGGACGAAGTAATCGTTGCATATAACAGCGGTAAAGTCGGTCTTCACGCCAGAATAAATTTCCGTTATGAAGGAAAAATGATCGAAACGACTGTCGGTCGCGTAATATTTAATCAGATTATTCCGGAAGAAATGGATTTCGTTAATAAAGTACTTTCTAAAAAGGTTATAACGGAAGTTATTTCGGATTGTTATCGCGCTGCCGGCAATAAAGTAACCGCCGATTTCCTTGACAATCTAAAGAACATCGGATTTACTTATTCGACAAAAGGCGGAATGTCCGTCGGTTTGAAAGATATTGTAATTCCCGATGAAAAAGAGAAATTCGTTCAAATGGCTCAGGCAGAAGTGGATGAAATTCAGGATCAATATGATCGCGGTATCATTACCGACGGTGAGCGTTACAATAAAATTATTGATATTTGGACGAGAGTAACGGCAACTGTGGCCGATACGATGTTCAAAAAATTGCAAGAGAGTCAAAACGGCTTTAACCCCTTATTTATGATGACGGATTCGGGCGCCCGCGGTAGTAAAGAACAGATTCGCCAGCTGGCCGGTATGCGCGGTTTGATGGCCAAGCCGCAAAAAACTTTATCCGGGCAAACCGGTGAAATTATTGAGAATCCAATTACGGCAAATTTTATCGAAGGCCTGTCGGTTATCGAATACTTTATATCCACGCACGGCGCCAGAAAAGGTTTGGCCGATACGGCTTTGAAAACGGCTGATGCCGGTTATCTGACGCGCCGCCTGGTTGACGTGGCTCAAGATGTTATTGTTACCGAAGACGATTGCGGCACTATTCTTGGTATTGAAGTTACGGACCTCAAAGAGGGTGAGGAGATTATCGAGCCTTTAGCTGACCGCGTTCTCGGACGCGTTCTTGCCGACGATTTAATGGAACCGTCTTCGAACGATTTGATTGCAAAACGCGGTGAATTGATAGATGAAAGGATTGCGGAGATTATCAATAACTCTTCCATCGAAAAAGTGATGGTTAGAACGGAATTGACCTGCGAGGCCAAAAGAGGGATTTGCGCCAAATGTTATGGCCGCAATCTGGCCACCGGTGATCTGGTTGAAATCGGTGAAGCGGTCGGCGTGATGGCCGCCCAAAGTATCGGTGAGCCGGGAACGCAGTTGACCTTACGTACCTTCCATATTGGCGGTACGGCGTCTCATACGGTTGCAGAATCACATATTGAATCCAAAAAAGACGGAAAAATTAATCTTGTTAATGTGAAAACCGTTGTAAATAGAGACGGGGATACCGTAGCAATCGGCAGGAACGGTAAAATAGAAATTCTCGACAGCGAAGGAAACGTTCAGGTAACCTATAATGTTCCATACGGCGCGACAGTGCATGTCAAACAGGGGCAGGAAATTAAAAAAGGCGAGGTTGTTTTTGACTGGGATCCGTACTCTTCTGTTATCGTTACGGAAAAATCAGGCGTTGTGGAATTTGAAGATATTATCGAAAACATGACATTCCGCGAAGAAATTGACGAACAGACGGGACGTAAACAACGCGTTATTATTGAATCCAAAAATAAAAATCTTAATCCTCACATATATATAAAACAGGGGGATGAAAGGGTTGCGCAATATATTATTCCGGTAAAAGCCTTTTTGCAGGTTTCTAACGGAGACGAGGTTAAGGCAGGCGACGTATTGATTAAAATTGCCCGTGAACTTGGTAAACAGCGCGATATTACCGGTGGTTTGCCGCGGGTGGCAGAGCTTTTCGAAGCGCGCCAGCCGAAGAATAAGGCGGTTGTTAGCGAAATAGAAGGTTATGTAAAGTTTGGGTCCATCAAGCGTGGCGTTCGCGAGCTTATTATCGAATCTGAGCATGAAACCAAAAAATACTCGATTCCACACGGTATGCATATTCTCGTTCACGAAAACGATTATATCAGCGCCGGTGAAAGATTAACCGACGGCGCTGTCTCGCCGATGGATATTTTGATGATTAAAGGCCCCGGTAAAGTGCAGGAATATCTGGTAAATGAAATACAGGAAGTATATCGTCTGCAAGGCGTTAAAATTAACGATAAGCATATCGGCGTAATCGTGCGACAGATGCTGCAAAAAGTACGAGTCGAGGACGCCGGCGATACAAAATTCCTTTACGGCGAAAAAGTGCATCGCGTTGATTTTTTTGAAGAAAATCAGAGAGTGGCCAATAAAGTGGTTGTAACCGATCC
>CAYRJN010000292.1:0-3335 GCA_964424545.1 uncultured Calditrichaceae bacterium | reverse complement strand
TCAACGCTGGTGTTATCAACGCCATCCTCTTCACCCCCGGTAACGCCAAGCTCTATCTCTAGAGTCATTCCGATTTTGCTCATTCTTTCAAGATATTTGGAACTGATTTCAATATTTTCTTCTAAGGGTTCAACGGATAAATCAAGCATATGCGAACTGTATAGAGGTTTGCCGTATTGTTTATAAAATTCTTCGCCGGCTTCTAACAATCCGTCGATCCATGGTAGCAGTTTTTTTGCGGCGTGGTCCGTATGTAGAATAACCGGAACGCCGTATTCAGCCGCCAGCAAATGAATATGCTTAGCCGCAGAGATAGCGCCGAGTATTGCGGCTTTTTGGCCATCATTTGAGATACCTTTACCGGCGTAATAGCTGGCGCCACCGTTGGAAAGCTGAATGATAACCGGCGAATTTACGGTTTTGGCTGCTTCGAGTACCGCATTAACCGAGTTGGTGCCCACCACATTAACAGCAGGTAAGGCAAAGCCTTCTTCTTTTGCCAGTTTAAATACTTTTTGCACATCATCGCCATATAAAACGCCGGGTTTAACTATATCTAATACTTTTGCCATATCTATTTCTCCTATTTCTTAAATTTTTGGTTGACTGCTATTTGATTTTTGTTTTGGAATATTTAATATAATAAAAATATGGTTTGAAAAAAAGAAAATGAGAATCTATCTTAAAATAAAATCGATACAATTTATATTTCCATCAATTTTTTGGGGTTGGCTCACTTTCATGATGCGGCATACCAGCGGAAAGATATCAATATTTCTTAATTGGCCAGTTATATACTTTCTTTTAAAAGCGGGTCCGTGCGCCAAAAATATGCCCTGCATGTCCAATAAATGATTATCATAACCGTGATTGCCTTTTTTCGTTAAACGGAATCTGCGGGCTTTTTGTTTCAAAATAATAGTATACCCCTTTTCCGCAACCAGTAAAATATCGCCCAGCAACTTATATTCGGTATAATGATAATAGCCAGGGACGCTATTTTTGGAATAGACCGTAAAACCGCGCTCCTTATCTTTAAGCTCGTTCATTACCGCCTTCTTTTCTATTTCGTTTTTTGGATATAAGGATACAACCGGGCTGGAGCCGCTGTATTCAATTCCGTATTTTTCAATAATGGGCGATAAATCAACAATACGATCATTAGAAATCTTCGTCATGCCATGGTCGGATAGTATAATGAGATTTATCTTATTGAACATATCAATCTCTTTAAGTCTTTTTTGTAAATACGCAATTTTATTATCAAGAAACTTTACGGCGTCATTAAGCTCCTTACTATCCGGTCCGAAATGATGCCCTTTGGTATCGGTATCGCAGAAATAGAGCAGCAACAGATGCGGCCTTTCCTTTTCCGGCAGTTTAAGCCAGTTAATAATCCCTTCAATTCGCTGTTCTCTGGGAATAGTTTTATCAAACTTCTTGAAATAGGTGGGATGGGCTTTATGCACTTCGGAGCCGGGCCAAAAATAACTAGCCGTTTTTATGCCGTTTTGTTGCAGCAATGTCCAAAGAGAAACGCCGTGATACCATTTATCGTCGCGCACCGCCGTCGAATCTCCAAGCCTGTACATTTCGCCCGTCTTTACATCGATAAAACGATTATGAATAATACCGTGATTCTGCGGGTAGAGACCGGTTACTATACTGTAATGATTGGGAAAAGTCTTGCTGGGAAAAACAGGCTGTAAGATTAATGCCCGCACCCCGTTTTCCTCTATACTTTTTAATGCGGGCGTTATTCCGCGATTAAGATAATCCCAGCGAAAGCCGTCCAACGATACGATCAAAACATACGGTTTTTCACTGTCAACCGCGCGCGCAGCGTCAACCGACAGCAGAACGATGATCAGTAAAATGATTTTTTTTAACATTTCGTACTTTTATTTTGCGTTTATCAATTCGGATATAGTAACAAAACGATATCCTTGTCGTCTTAATTTACGTATTATTTCCCCCAATATCTCATACGGTCTTTCACTGCCGCGTTCCGTAGCAAGATGCATAAGAATGATTTTTCCATTCAAACCGTACTTATCTTCAACCATTAACAATCGCGCAAGAATTTCAATATTATTACGATAAATCTTTGAAGTCGTATCGGCCACCCAATCCCAAGTATCGCATTTATCGGACCAGCCGATATGCTTATAACCGGCTTGCGCCGCCCACCGGATAATTTCTCCGTTAACCTCACCGTACGGAGCTCTCCATAAGGGCGCAAAATGGCCACCGCTTACGCGGTTAAATACGCTGTCTGCATCGTACAGTTGTTTTTGAAGCATCGTATAATTTACCGTCTCCAATGTTTTTGTGCTGCCGTTAATTTCAAGGTGCGTTAAATGGGGATGAGAATAGGAATGATTGCCTACTTCGTGTCCGTCGGCAATAATGCGTTTGACCAGCGCGGGATAATGACGGATAAAACCGCCTGTTAAAAACATAGTGCATTTAACGTTATATTTTTTTAGCGTATCAAGAATGCTTAAGGCGCCGTTATCAAGAGAACCTCCGTCAAAAGTCAAGGCCGTTATTTTTTTACTCGTATTAATGCGATAAACGGGGCGCGCCAAAAATTCAAGACGTTTTGAGTAATAGCTAACGACAACCGAATCGATCAATCTTGCTTTTTCAGATTCAGAGAAAGCATAAAGTTTGAATACGTTTTGACCGATATCGAGACTGCTTTCCATTTCTATTTTTCGGGCATATTTATTAATTTCCGTTTTAACAAATTGTCCGTTTTTAACCAAAGCAATTACGCGGCCTTGCGGAATGGTTAGGGTAAATACTATTTTATTCCCCTGAACAAGCTCATCGGCCTTATAGGGTATTTCTGCTATGGAACTATCCCGAAAAAGAGCGGGAGCGTAACTTTCTTTTATTGATTTGCGATATTCTCCGCTCATAATCAAGATAATAATCAAATCGGAAAGTAAAACGATTAAAACAAACCAAACAAGCTGTTTATAGGGCTTCACCCGATTTAAAATAGATTCGCTTTTCCAAACGTAATAGCACTTTTTTCCGCAAAATATATGATTTTCATAATGATGTTGACATTCAGGGCATATAGGTTGTTTACAATGATAACATTTTCTATGAGCCGTTTTATCAGGGTGATTTTTACAAAATTTTTTTTCTTCCATTGTACTTTTTTAATTATTACAGAAAATAATACATAATTTTCTCCCCCAAAACGTCAACGATCTGCATTACAGCGCCTATTGAGCGTTGTCATTCTCTTTCTTTTTACCGAAATTAAAATCAAAGCCAAGTAAAAATCCGGCGCCAAGACCGTAACCCGTTGAAATATA
>CAYRJN010000291.1:0-3377 GCA_964424545.1 uncultured Calditrichaceae bacterium | reverse complement strand
GGATAGAAACTACCGGAGAGCGCTTTCCCGATTATTATCATATCCGGTTTCACGCCTTTTTCATGTTGATAGGCAAACAGTTTACCCGTCCTGCCCAATCCGGTTTGGATTTCATCACAGATAAAGAGCACATTATTTTCTTTGCACAGTTCATCCGCTTTTTTTAAATAAGCTTGATCGGGGATGATTATGCCTCCTTCTCCTTGAATGGGTTCCACCATAAAAGCTGCCGTATTGGGCGTGATGGCTTTTTTTAAGGCTTCCGTGTCGTTATAAGGAATGGTGATGAAGCCCGGCGTAAAAGGGCCGAAACCGTCGCGATATTGTTCCTCCGTGGCAAAGCCCACGATAGTGGTGGTGCGCCCGTGAAAATTATTGGCGCAAACGATAATTTCAGCTTTGTTTTCAGCAATCCCTTTTCTTTTATAGCCCCATTTACGGGCGGTTTTAATAGCCGTTTCAACGGCTTCGGCGCCGCTGTTCATAGGTAGAACCATATCCATATCCATTAATGATGCCAGTTTTTTATAATATTTTCCCAGTTGGTCATTGCGGAAAGCGCGCGAAGTTAATGTGAGCTTTTGAGCTTGATTTACCATAGCTTTATAAATCCGCGGATGGCAATGACCCTGATTCAGCGCGGAATAAGCGCTAAGAAAGTCCATATATTTCTTTCCGTCCACATCGTAAACCCAAACGCCTTCGCCTTTTTCAATCACAACATCAAGAGGATGATAATTATGCGCGCCGTATTGATCTTCGAGTTCAATAAATTGTTTTGTGTTCATCAATAGTTCCTTTCTATAAAAAGACTAAAATTACTTTTAACCTATTTTAAAAAAGTAATTTACATCAAAAAAAAGTTGAAAAAAAGTATAATATTCGAAATATATCAAAATATTTTATGCGTTCGCGTAGGTTTGCATAAGGATAGAAAGGATGAGTGTGGATTAAATGAGGCCGACTGATTTTTTAATTTTATTAAAAATCGAATCAAAATCATCGTTTATGGGGAAAGAGAAAAGTTTTTTTATCGCTTCTTTTGTAATCTTGGCAAAGGGTATGTTCTCAAGAATGCGAAAAGTGATTTCCTGATATAGAAATTCCTTTTCGTATTCTTTATCAAGATCGCCGACATGGTTTATTTTGTTTGATTGCATACCCGGACAATCCGGTGCGGGGGAGTGAAAAATGTATTCGATGGTATCTCCCCGAAAATCGTATCGTCTCCCTATAGGCGCGCTGGCGCATACCAAAGGTTTATTCCTATGATGCAGACGGCATAAACCGCCGATTATTCCCTTTTCATCCATTTGATGGGTCAGAAAGGGACAAAAAGAGAAAGGTTTTGTTTTGAATCGCAGTTGGGGGCGCCACATTTCATTTTCCGTTTGTGTCATAAAAACATAATTTCTTTTAAACAGTTGACCGCTGTGCCGTAAATTCAAAAATCTGCCCATTTTATATAAATCATAAAAATCCAACAGAATCTGCGTGTCTCCCGTGCAACAGTTTGCGCACTTGGAACATTCAAAATAATAAATGTCGTTTATTGTTTTATAGCTCATAATATCGGAATTTAAAAAATAACATATTTCAGCATTTTTGGCTTGTCCGATTTAATCGGACAAGGCTCACTTGATGATAGACGTTCCGCTTATCATTAATCGATTTGTTAAATTCTGTTCTTTCTTACATAAAATTATTTTATTGTAATTTCTTTCCTTTGTTCATTTAACGGCGCTATTTGGAGATAGGGATAGTTTGATATCATTAATTTTGAATTGAGGTCTTTTATTTTCGGTTTAATATAAGCCCTTTCAATATTTAAGATTTGTCCGTTGTTTATATGCAGCGCAGTAAATGGAAAAGGCGAAGAATAAGTCTCTAGTTGTGCGCAAACGGAATCGGCCCAAGCGCCGCGCAATCTATACGGCTGCCAATAATCAATCTGTATCGGAATAAGCGCCGCTTTGTAGTTGTGCGGTAGGGAAGGATCAACCATGACGCGCAATACGGCGCTACGGTCAAGTGTCCTTGAATTACCTCCGAAAATGAAATTTCCGAGAGAATAAACGATTAATTTATCGTGATAAATTTCAACTCCTTGTAAAACGTGGGGGTGGTGTCCTACGATAATATCGGCGCCGAAATCGACTGTTGCGTGTGCAAAATCAATTTCGCTTTGCTCCGGATAATGCGCTTTTTCCCTGCCCCAATGAAAGTTGATAATGATCAAATCCACGCTATCCCGCACGGCGGCAATATCGCGAGCGATATAGGTCAGGCTGCGCATAGCCGTACCGGGAGATTTACGCGTCGCCGGAAACGATTCACTGTGTTTGCCGCTGCCGTAATAACCGAAATAAGCCAGTTTAATGTTTTTGATTTCAAAAATAACCGCTTTACGCGCATCCGTATTGTTTTTACCGGCGCCGACATGTTTTAGGCCGACTTGGTCAAGCGCCTTTATGGTTTGCAACAAACCTTCTGCGTCAAAATCATAAATATGATTATTGGCCAAAGTAACAACCTCGATACCGGAGTCTTTCAGCATTTTGGCGTAAGCCGGGCGCGCCTTAAAATTAAAGGCTTTCGGGATGGGGTTGTTTGCGGTGGTTAACGTTGTTTCAAGGTTAATCATAGTAATGTCGGCGTCGCTAAACCAATCTAATTTTTTAAAGGCGTAATTAAAACGGTTTCCCACATAGTTTTCAAAATGATCCGATAACGTTACGTCGCCCGAAAACATCAGTGTAATATTATGCGTCTGCGCGGGTAAATCGGAAGTTATTATAAAAAGCAATAAAAATATTAATTTTACGGACAATATTATCTCTCCTTTTTCCGAATTAATGTTAGGCCGTCACCGAGCGGTAATAATAAATTTTCTATGCGCTTGTCGGTTTTAATTTTTTTATTCAAACGGCGTATAGCTTCCACTTCCGGAGTGGAGAAGTCTTTTTCATTGACGCGGCCGAATGCAAAAGTGTTATCAATAGCAATAATTCCTATATGGCTTAATAGTTGTAAAGCAGATTCGTAATAAAAATCGTAATTGTTTTTATCGGCGTCTATAAATATAAGATCATAACGTTTGCCCTGTCTGATTAGGTGGGGCATTATTTCTTCCGCTGCGGCGATGTGCTGTTTGATCTTGCTGTTCAGGTCGCTGATTCTCCAGTATTTTTGCGCAACGGGCGCAAAACGTTTGTTTTTTTCAACGGTAGTTAATAACCCGTCGTCGGGCAGCGCCTGCGCCATTATCAAAGCCGAATAACCGGCTAACGTGCCGATTTCCAATATTGTTTTTAAACGCAGCGAATGAATCAACCATTGTAAAAAAGCCGCCTGTTCAATTGAGATGTGAATATCAG
>CAYRJN010000290.1:2567-3382 GCA_964424545.1 uncultured Calditrichaceae bacterium | reverse complement strand
TCTGCATTTGGACAAATTGAAAAGAATTTTGCGGGCATTCATTACATATATTTTGATACTAACTATTGAAATTGTTTCCAAAATTTTTCATCGGCGTTTTTCGCAATATTAATGGCATTAGGATAATTATCAACAAACCAGACTAAGAAATCAGTCAAATTTATTCTGTTTTGCAAAATATCTTTCAATCGTTGATTCCACACATTTTTCAAATCTTTCTTTTTAATTAGTTCGGTGACCTTATCCATAACATCAGTGGAAGTTTTATAATGATACATTAATCGTTGGGAGACTAAATCACCAATACATGCTTTTCGAGAATTAATATATAGTGCGGGCGTTCCCAACAACGCACACTCATTTGCCATTGTAGCGCCTTCACCAATAAACAAGGAGGCAAAAAATAAGGCGTCTAACATTTTTTCAGGGGGTATTTTTATATTATATTTTTCAAATTCCTGTGGCAAGGTTTTCTCTGATGAAATAAAGACAGTATATCCATTATCATTAAAAAATTTGATTAATTTGCGTTTAGTATCGTTATCTAAACCGGACTGACCTATATCGTGTGAGGCTTCCCATGAAACAAACCTTAATATTACATATTTTTTTTGTTCTTCTATATTTAAATAGTTCAAAACAGAATTATCCGCTTTAAATATTCCTGGATGTAGATAAGCTAATTCGTGATATCCTGGATATTTTATTTCCTTTCCTCCTAATTTAGCAGTCAAAGATTGAGGCGCCAGAACAGCAGAACTAAACGGTAAATATAATCTAATCTGCTCCCAATTCCCGGTATCTTCCAAAGCGAT
>CAYRJN010000290.1:0-2557 GCA_964424545.1 uncultured Calditrichaceae bacterium | reverse complement strand
CGGCTTATTTAATAAAAACGCCGCATGCGCAGCATATATAGAACCATGACTAAGAAAAATATCCGGTTTAAATTTTAACCCGCTTAAAAATTCCTTTACGTCAAATTCCAGCATACCCCAAAGTTTGCCCGCTTTGGAATTATATTTTTTACCGAAAGATTTATATTGAAAGGCGTATTTTTCAAGCAAATAAATTTCAAACTCTTTCTCCCGACAGGTGAAAAATATTTCATGCCCTTTTTTCTGCATAATCCAGGCAAAATTCTTAAAAAGGTGAACATGAGCAGGATGGCCAATATCAATGAGTATTTTCATTTTAGCCTCTTCAATATTTTTACGCCTAATTCGCCTATTTTATACAAAAAGGGATTTAGAATATCAATATACCTGCCCTCTTCCACCAATTCACCGCCAAATTTCGATTTAAATTCTCTTACGCCGTAATCTTTATCCGGAGAACCGGCGCCCATAAAATCAAACGTTTTAATATTGTTTTTATTGGCGAAATCCATAGCCGCCCAAGTGGCTAAAATGCTGGGATAAAGATTCTTATACTTTTGATCAAGACCGCAAACAAACCATTCATAGATAATTTTATTATTATAAACAGGACTCATTATGCCGCCGATTATCTGATCTTTATACTTTACGAGTAAATATTTACCCAGATCTAACTCAAAGAAACGAATAAAAAAATCCTTATTAAATAGCGGCGTTTTTACTTTTTCTTTATACAAATTGTTTAAAATTTCATAAAAACGCACTACTTCTTCTGATTTTGTCGCCTCAACTATTTCAGCGCCTCCTTTTAGGCCTTTTCTTATCTGCCGCCTTTTGCTTTTGCTCATACGCTTTAATAACTCGTCACCATTAGAGCAATTAACTTTAAAATTGAGATGTTTTTTATAGACAAAACCGGCTTCTTTAAATTGCTCTTTATATTTTTCGTAACGGTGTAAATTTCTTATTTCAATATAGATGGCTTTGCCTTTTAAAAGTTTCACAACCTGTTTCAAAAAAACAACTAAATGCTCGCTGCATATATCCGCGCTTAATAACGGCCCGCCATAAACGATAGCTCTTCTAGTAAGAACGGATTTAATCTTACCCGCTTCTCGCTGAATGACGCCGCTTATCAATCCCTGAAGTTTCCCATTATGTTCCAAAGCGAAGACAAAAGGCTCTAACCCATCTATTTTATTAAAAAAACGGTAAGCCTCACGGGTTTGAAAAAAGCTACCATAGGGCGTTCGGGCGTCCAATTCATCCCATTGTTGCGCGTCAATTTCCGAATAGGAATATAATATATTAATCTTCGCCACCCTCTAATACTTTTTCATAAATAGTTTTTATTTTTTTTGCGACGGTCTCGGCATCGAGCCCTAACGCTTTTATCCGTTCCCTGCCTTTTGTTCTGCCTTTTGAAGCAGCGAACGATAAGGCCTGCTTTAACTTGGAAGCAAAATCACCCTCATCAAAAGAAGAGATATAGCAGCCTTGCGTATCGCCCAATACCCATCTTACATCGCCGACATCCGTAGCCACAATGGGACAATTACAAGCCACGGCCTCTTTTATGACATTAGGGGAACCCTCCCATAAGGAAGGGAGCAGCAAACATTCAGCCGCATTCAAATACAAAGCGATCAAATCATTATCAACATTATAAACGGTCAATAACTCAAGATTATGGTCTGCTTGTTTTTTATACGACTCTTTTGCCAATGTATAATTTTTTTCCGGACGATTAGGATTTGCCAAGAAAAGAATATATTTTGTATTTGTATCTAATTTTAATTGCCGTTTGGCGGCCTCTTTTTCAATCGGTCTAAATTTATCTAAATCAACGCCATTAGCCACAACATAATTTGCCTTTAATCCGAGCTTTTTTTTCATATCTTCTGATTTAACAATAGCCGCTTGCCAAAATAAGCGGTAGAAGACTTTTATTACGAAATGGTAATAGGAACGTTCGTTGACATCGCTGCCCATTAAGGATACGATTAGCGGCCCACATCCCGATAGGGAGGCGACAAATCCCGACAGAGAATAATGGGCATGAAATATATCATACTTTTTTTGCTTAATATATTTTCGAAGAGTAAAGATATTTTTTATATAACCCCATACCCCTTTCCCTTTTATAGCATAATAATCTAAATCAACGTTTAGCTTTTTTAACGATTCCCCTTGATTTCTTACAATCGGGGAGATGCCGGATTTTGCATTACCGCTACTTATAAAGAGTACTTTCAAACACTACCGATCATTCATTAGCTTTAAAACATGTTCGACGCGTAAATCGTAACTTTCATTTCCGTTAAAACGACCTTCTTCAAAAAGCCATTTCCCATTAACAAAGCGATATCTCCCTGGCTTACCGTTTATTAACATCTGGTACGGATCCGATTGACCGAAAATACATTGCATTTCATTAATCAAGAATTTTCCGTCCTTTGTTTCAAAAAGATCAATTGCCTGTGAATAGAAGCCGAAACGATCCATTATATTTTTGGCAAAATTAAACAGTTTTAACGGCGGATTATCATATTGTTTT
>CAYRJN010000289.1:0-3416 GCA_964424545.1 uncultured Calditrichaceae bacterium | reverse complement strand
TATACAGAATTTTCAATTACTTATCATCTTTTTTTTTACCGACTAAGTAGAATTACCATATTTCCCAAAAATGGATAATTGAATAAAAAGCTCTAATGCTCTCTATCAAACCAAGATAGTTACTTCTATGGCTCCACGCATTGTCATTACAACATCGTAGGCCTGAGGAGAATAATCTTAAAGGGAAAATACATCAAAAATCTTCCGTTTTTTGAGAACAATTCACATTTAAAATATCAAAAACGCTACCGCAAAGATCTTGATGATATCTTAAATTACTCGTTCATCGTACGGAAAAATTAAATAACGCGAATATGATTTGAAAAAATCCAGGCTCGCTTATCCTTATACACCTCTACGCGATAAACCCCTTTTTGTGATAGGACAAATTCAGTTTCTGCACCTTTTCGTTCTTTAGAAATATCTCCGTTATGAATTAAACGGGTTTTATCTCCCCCTGCTACCGAAACACGCAGCCGCAGTGAGTTACATAAGCGAATGGTTCCGCCGACCGTTGTTTCTTCATCATTCGAAAATGCGATCATTCTAAAACCGTTCGCATTGCCCAGCGCCACGTTGGAGACATAACATTGCGCCTGTTTGAGAGCGTCATAGATCAAATGTATATTTTTTTGCGCGGCGCTCCCTTTTGTTAAATCATCTTTTAATAAAACATGCGTGCGAATGGTTCGAAACAGGACTTTATAACGGAATATGGTAATGCGAAACAAGCCCCATAATTTATAAATATGTCCGTGCGCATCAACGCCTCCGATACCGGCAACCTTTCGATTCAAATTGAGTGCGTCCCATTTTTTTAACGTCTCTTTTTTAGGCTCCGCAACCGATTTGCGGGGATGGATAAAACGATAAAATTTATTAAGATGATTCAACCCTTCCATCCATTCCGACATTTGATTCCATATTTCAATTCCATTAAATGAATCGGAATCCCATACCGTCCAAGGATAAATGGGATACTCCGGCATAGCCGTGCGTTTTTCATCCGGATGAGCGACAAATCCGAAACCTCCCAATTCGCAGACCTTTTTAACATATTCCTTCGGCGGCAATTTCCAACTCACCTCTTCATCAATATCAAAAGCGAGATAATGATTTTGGTCTGATATATCGTTAATTTCACAACCTATACCTACCAACACCTTATCATACCAGCCTTCGAGCCCGTCAAACTTCGGTTTAAGCGTGTTGTGATCGGTAAAAAGCAAAAAATCAATATCCAGCTCATTGGCGATAGCGGCAATATCCGGAATATTACGCGACCCGTCGCTATAAGTAGAATGAATATGAATCACGCCCGAGTAGGAATAATATTTTTGTTTTTTATTCAAAATTAAGCAGTATGCTCCCCGTTAATATACCTAAAATATCGGCTGTTAAATCCTTGTAAGAGAATATATTATTTTTTTTAGTGGAATCCCAAACTTCTTTTCCCAATCCGAGAGCAAAAGCAAAACCTGCTCCTATTTTAAGCGACTGCTGCGTGGAGTTACCAAAGAAAGTTTGCGCGGTTTTACCCACAGCGACCGTGCTTATCATTGAACTAACAAAATGAAGCCCTTTATCTCGTCCGAACCAATTATCGCCTTGATTCTCTATTGCTGCATGATGGTAATTCGACTCTTGCACCGCTTCCGGGCATAAACGATATCGGCTGAATTTTTCAACGGCCTCCGTAGCGCTCGGATGCCATAATTGCAATACAAAAAAGAGCAAAATCAACCGTTTAAAAAACCACATTAAAAGCGACTCCCCCGCCATCGGGAACAACAAACGGAGATACCGTTAAGCGCATCATATCATCAAAACGATACAGATAGGCGTTCACATAGGCATCGGCCATGGTAATTAAATAGGCCACGCCTAGATACCAGCTGTAATCGGAACGACTATCCTTATATTTTGTCTCCCCCGTTGCTTGATATTTTTGATTGGCGTCATAGACTTTATAGGTTAAAAATGCGCAACTGCTGAAATAGATACCGGCCATCCAGTAATTTTCATTGTATATTTGCCCCATACCGGGAATTATCATCGAACGCATGGCCGCGCCCCACGGCGACTTTAAAGGTTTATCGCTGAGCAGCGCTCCCTGCCACCCTTTGGGATGAACACGATAAGCGGCATCTAAAATATCCGCCACGTTTAACAGATAAAAAAAACCGGATAGAGCGGCATTATTCTTTAAATTTTGCAGGTTCTCAGGGCTGCGATTTTTACGATAAGTCAAATAGCTGTTAAAAGTTTTGGAATAAGTAATCCAGGCGCCGCCGTATAATATCACTCCCTGCGTTAATCGCTCCTGATAAACCTGTCCCCACCCGGGAATAAGCAACGATCTCCAGACCGCTGAAAAAGGTTTTATGCCTTCACTACTTTCCGCAGCGTCTTGTGGTGTTTGTGCATTGGCAAGCATATTTACACACATTACGGCGATAATCCAAAAAAAATATTTTATATGATAAAGTTTAATGAGCGCTCCAATATTTCTACATTCAGTTTTTTAAGATTTAATGAAATTAATTCTCCGTCAACATGCGCGGCAAAACCAACGTCGGATGTCAATGTAACTTTTTTAGCCCTGATTATATCTACGCGCGGATCATATTTATGTTTACCGCTGTAAACCTTTAATAAATTATTCAATACCGACAAAACAGGCATATTTTGTATTAAACATATATCAAAATAACCGTCATCCATTAAAGCGTCCGGTGTCAAATAAAAGCCGCCGCCCAAAGAGACGCCGTTGGCTACGGTGATTAAAAAATAATCGGATTTTGATTTAAAATCATCCGCCTCTATCGTTATTTCCACAGGGTTATAGGACAACAGCACGGCAAGGACGGAATAGAGATAAAAAGCATTGCCACGTAGATATTTTACATGCAGCCCCTTTTCCACAACACGCGCGTCAAAACCGATTCCGAGCCCGTTATGAAACAACCGGCCATTCACGCGGCCGACATCGATTTTTTTTCTGTTACCCTTTAATAAAATAGCAAAAGATTCTTCAAAATCGGTTGGTATTTTTAGCGCGCGCACAAAATCGTTGCCCGTACCAACAGGAATAATGGCGGCGGTCTTCCCGCTGTCATACATGCCGTTTAACGCTTCATTTAAAGTGCCGTCGCCGCCGACCGTGACAATAACATCCGCCTCTTTAGCGCCCTTACGTGCGAGTTCTATAGCATGAGCGGGCGCCTTGGTATAAACAACTCGATAATCCATCTGTGTTGTTTTTAGTTTTGTCTCGAGACGCCTACCCAATGCGGCCCCTTTGCCTTTTCCCGAAACCGGATTTATGATGAAATAGAATTTTTCCAAAATAATTTATTGGTTATTGTATTGCTTCAGCTAAAATGGTACTTTCTTAACTTTGTACCTTGACAAGT
>CAYRJN010000288.1:0-3465 GCA_964424545.1 uncultured Calditrichaceae bacterium | reverse complement strand
ACCAAGCTTGAAAATGCCGGAAAAAGCGTTTGTAACAATTGGATTTTATAACGGCATTATCTTCTATGTAATTTGAAGAGCGGAGAAATTAAAAAATGGAAAACACAATGACTCTATTTATCGGTGAAATTATCGGAACGGCTCTGTTAATTCTTCTTGGAAACGGCGTCGTGGCCAATGTGGTTTTAAACAAAACAAAAGGCAACGGCGGCGGCTGGATTGTGATTACTTTCGGATGGGGATTGGCGGTATTTGTGGCGGTATTTGTGGTTGGACCGGTTAGTGGGGCACATATTAATCCTGCCGTGACTATAGGTTTAGCGGTTGTGGGTAAAATATCTTGGGCGCTTGTGCCCCAATATATAATGGGACAAATGATAGGCGCGATGATTGGCGCCGCTCTTGTCTGGCTTTTCTATCGCGATCACTTGAATATTACCGAAGACGCTGATTTGCAGTTAGCCGTTTTTGCCACGGGGCCGGCCATTAGAAATCGATTGAATAATTTTATATCCGAGTTTATCGGCACTTTTGTGCTGGTCTTTGCCGTTATGCATATTTCGTCGCCGGAAGTTGGACTCGGTAGCATTGACGCCCTGCCTGTCGGTTTTTTAGTGCTTTCAATCGGTTTGTCTCTCGGCGGAACAACCGGATATGCCATTAATCCCGCCAGAGATTTAGGTCCAAGAATTATGCACTCTATTTTGCCGATAAAAGGAAAGCGGGACAGCGATTGGCAATATTCCTGGATTCCGATTCTCGGTCCCGTTTGCGGCGCCCTGTTTGCCGCCGGCGTCTATCACTATACCATTTAAGGCGGCAAGTAATATGAATAAAACCGTTAAAGAAATTATATTTATTGTTGTTTTGAGCGTGGTAAGCGCCGTGATCTATACGCTTATTTTCAATAATGGTTATTCTCTGACATATAAAAGCGTTTCTTTTAAAGCGGGCGAGCTTATTAACAGTAACGAGGCCTTTAGCTTATCGCGTTTATCCGACGTGCTTTTCATTGACGCTCGACCAATCGACGATTATATAGCTGGCCATATCAAAGGCGCGGTTAATTTACCGCTAAATAGCTCGCGTTCGCAAAAAATGGCCTATATGCAAAAAATTCACAAGGAACAAAAAATCGTTGTTTATTGTATCGATTCCGGCTGCCCGTCAGCCGAACGCTTGGCCGGACAATTACGATTTATGGGTTATAATAATGTATCGATTTATACAGAGGGTTGGCTGGGTTGGATAGACGCCGGTTATCCTATTGAAAAGGGAGGGAGAAATGAATAGCCTTAATAATAAAATTGCCTCCGTCGCCTTTCGGCTTGTTCTCGGCATCGTCTTTATTTATGCGTCTATTGGCAAAATCCAAAATCCCGCCGATTTTGCCATGGCCATTGAAAATTACCGGATTTTACCCCCGTCGCTTAGCCATTATGCCGCATTATTGCTACCATGGTTGGAATTATATTGCGGTATTTTCTTAATTCTCGGTTTTTTTGTACGGTCAAGCGCTTATATTTTATCTGCAATGATTGTTGTTTTTATTGCGGCATTAATCTATGCCCTTATTTTGGGACTTGATATTAATTGCGGTTGTTTCGATAACGCCGGTTTAGCCCAAAAAGTTAATCTGTTTAAAATATTCGAAGATATTATATTATTAGTTATGGGCGTTTATATTATAAAATTTCCCTATGAACAATTCGCAATAACCAACAAAAGGTAAAAACTATGAATTTGAATATTTTGTTTTTCTTATTGTTTCTTTATTCCTCAATATTTTCTCAAACGCACATTACCGTGTTACACACCAATAATTTAAACGGTACGTTGGAAAATTGTATTTGTCCCGACCATCCCTTCGGTTCCGTCGAAAAAATTAAACCTCTGCTTGATAAGATTCGTAAACAAGAAAAAAATGTGCTGTTGTTTGATGCGGGAGATATGCTTTCTCCTTTTGCAGATAAGAATAAAGATATTACTATGTTAGAGGTCTTGCCGTTGCTTAAATATGACGCTATAACGGTAGGAGATCAGGACTTTTTGCATGGAATGAACTTTTTTACAAACAATTTCATAAAAAACAAATTTCCGATTATTTCAGCAAATATCGATATCAAATCAGCGCCTTATGTTATTAAGAAAATAAGCGGCATACGAGTAGGCGTAATAGGCGTAACATCGTCTAAAGCTTTTAACTTTTTCCCCGAAGAAAATAGAGGGGAAATTAAGGTTCACGATATCTACAAAAATATTGATAAATATTTAGATGAAATTAAAAATAAAGCCGATATTATCATTTTACTTTCACACAGCGGATTAGACGAAGATAAAAAAACGGCTAAAATTTTTCCGCAGATTGACTTGATTGTGGGCGGACACTCGCAAAACGCTTTAAAAGAGGGCGTTAAGGTAGGTAAAACGTTGATTGTGCAAGCAGGCAGCGACGGCTATTTTCTCGGTAGGGTTGATATGAGTTTGGATAAAAATAAAAAAATATCGTACATATCGTCGCAATTGATTCCCATTGGCATAGAATTGAAAAATGATAAACAGATCGTTGCGATTATAAAAAAATACGATTTCGGTTTTATACAAAAAGCCGTTGAAAAGCAAAAGCTCATAAAACCCATTACCGGATCGTTTTTAACTGTCGCTCCCGAAAACTGCGGCGAATGTCATAAAAAAGAGTTTTCAGCTTGGAAAAAATCGGCGCATGCTCGTTCTTGGCAGAGTTTAAAAAATAAGAAGAAAACAAAATCGTTAAAATGCATTTCTTGTCATGTTAGCGGATTCGGTAAAAAAGACGGCTTTATAAATGTGAACATTACCTCCGATATGAAAAACGTAAGTTGTACGGATTGCCATTACACCCAAACGGATCATTTACGGAAGAAAAATAAAAAAACAGTAAAAACAATTTCGGAAAAAACCTGTATCCGTTGTCATGACAACGAAAATGACGCCGATTTTGATTATAAAAAGGCTTTATCCCGTATTAAACATTAAACGATTTATCATACTGCGCAATTTTGTTAATTATAAAAGGTTTTTTATCGTTACCGCATTATTGTATTCTTAAAGCGGATAATCAAAAAAATATAATATAAGAACATAACTTTGCAAAGTGATTAATGAAAAAAGTACAGGTAGAATCGTTAATGTGTCATGCCCCGATGTATCGGAGAATCTGAATCATGAATAGGAGGATTTAG
The DNA here is from genome assembly GCA_964424545.1 of uncultured Calditrichaceae bacterium. Classification (GTDB taxonomy): domain Bacteria; phylum Calditrichota; class Calditrichia; order Calditrichales; family Calditrichaceae; genus JAUVIB01. The sequence goes on along the minus strand of CAYRJN010000288.1, from coordinate 244 downwards.
ATTCCCGCTTAAAACATGCGAAATGATAGGTCGTAGGGGATAAACCCTAAGGTTTGTCATTCCTACGAAAGCATGAATCTAAATGCTGAAATGGTTAGATAATAATTTCCGCTTAAAAAATGCGGAATGACAATGGGGGACGCATATATTGGAATAATTGTATGCTATTTTATTATATTTCATTGCTGATTTAATCGGACAATCTAAAATTTTACGTATACAAAAAAATATTCCAAAAATAGTG
>CAYRJN010000287.1:0-3467 GCA_964424545.1 uncultured Calditrichaceae bacterium | reverse complement strand
TAGAATAAAAAAGTTGATATTGTGTCATATCTATTTGTTTTTAAATGCTCTGTTCTATAAATTTTTGTTTTTGTAAGGAGACGAGCGTGATTTTTAAAAAATATATAGAAGAGATTATTCTTTTTTTAATATATGCCTTATTGGGCTATAGCGGCTATGCGCTCAATAACGCATACTTACACCTTTCTCATGATACGGTGTTTGTATTTTATATGTTTTTTATCGTTTTTACTTTTGATAATTTCCGCGAATTTGTCCTTATTCGTATAATAAGCGCCGTTTCAAAGATTAGAAAAACTTTGCTCTATATCGACCGAAATTTGAATGAAGTAAGCAATTATTATGCTGTTACTAAAATAATTTTTAAATCCTTCGATCGTTTATTTACGGGAAGGCCCTATGCTCTTTTTATTTTAGAGGGCGAAATGCTTTATCTGACACACTACAATAATATCTCCGATTTTAAAGATTTGCCAACATCCATTAATAAAACATTGTTCAATGGCTTATCGGTTCAAATCCTTAAATATAAATTAGACGATCTTGCTTTGTCCGGTGAAATTAAAGATAAACTGTTGAAGGAAAAAATGAATATAGCCTTTATTTTTCCCGGTTTCGGTGATGTATTTGCTATGCTTTTTGTCGATGGCAACCGTTGCTCATTGCTGAAAAACAGGGATCATTTAAGGTATTTTGAACGTATTCAAAAAAAAACAGGCAGAATTCTCGAAAATACCGCTTTGCATATTGATCTTGAAGAAAAGAATTTTGAAATCGAAAAAATATTTGAAGTGAGTAAAGGTATTTTATCATCGCTGGATACCAAAACCATCCTTGATTTAATACTTAATTCCATAAAAACTTTAGTGAATTATGACGCTGCGGCTATTTTTTTGCTTGATTATAACAGTAAGAAATTATTAAGTATGAGCAGCTTCGGTTATGCTTCAAGTTATGATAAAAACCTTTATCTTAAAATCGGTCAGGGTTCTTGCGGATGGGTGGCGGAAAGCAGGGAAATCGAAGTGATAAACGATGTAAAAGAAGCAAGCCACTATTATGGCTTACGGAAGGAAACGAAATCGCAAATATCTCTTCCGCTCATTTTTGATAACGAAGTGACCGGCGTACTCTGTCTTGAAAGCAATCGCTTGGGGAATTTTAACGAGAAAAGTATCAATATACTTAAAAATTTTAGTCATCTTGCGGCTATTGCCATTCATAATGCGCGGCAGGTAGAAGTAATTCGGGCAAAACAAGCGCTTGAGAGTGAATTAATCAGCGCGGGAGCAGTGCAAAGAGGATTGCTCAGAAAAGTCTTTCCGAAAATTCAATATTTGAAATATACTGCAGTTAATATACCCAGTAAAATAGTCAGCGGAGATTTGTATGACATTATATATTTTAACGAAAAAACATTGGGGATTTCTATCGGCGACGTTTCGGGAAAGGGCGCGCCGGCCGCTTTAATGATGACTCTGATCCTCGCCGGTCTGCGTAGCCAGAAACAAACATTTTTAACGGTCTGTGATATGGTTTACCGTCTAAACAATCTTTTGTACGAAAGTACGATAGAAGGTATGTATGCAACGTTCTTTTATGGCGTTATTTCGGTTGAAAATAATAAACTGTATTATACAAACGCGGGACATAATGCGCCGTTTTTAATTAAAAGCAACGGCGAGGTAATAAAGTTGAATAAAGGCGGAATAGTATTGGGGTACATTCCCGATTTTAATTATATTCAAGACGAAGTTGATTTTGAAAAAGGCGATCTCTTTGTTGCCTATACAGATGGTATAACGGAAGCAATGAATAGCAAAGAAGAAGAGTTCGGAGAAGATCGTTTGCTCGCTGTTCTCCGTGAAAATTCGGCCGCTTCGGTGTATGAAATTAAAGATAATATTATCAAAGCGGTAAAAGATTTTTCGAAATCGGAACTGTTTGACGATGATTTGACTTTGCTGATCTGTAAGTATGAAACCCAAAACATTACGCATTGAAGAATGAAAATAGTTATCGGAACAAGGTATTTTTAAATAGTATTCTATAGTTTGTTTTTTAAGCGAATTCCTCCGGCTTAGATGACAGTTCTGTTTTATATGTACTGTTATACTCAGAATGGTAAATATTGAAATTTTTTGCAATATTGTGATATGAAATATTGCATTGATAATAGCATTATCTTAGTTTCAAAATGCGTGTAAATTGAAAATAGGACAGGAAAAACAGGAAATCATGCGGGTTTGGGATGGATAAAGAAAAAAAAATTCTTCATATTGAAGATGATATTGAAAATAGGCGTTTAGTTCGGCACATAATAGAAGAGAAAGGTTATCATTATAATTATGCCGAGAACGGCTTAAAAGGGTTGCGTCTGGCGGAAGAAATTAAGCCTGATTTGATATTGGTTGATATAGTGCTTCCGGATTTGCAAGGTTTTGAAATTACAACGTATCTTAAAAATCTGCCGGAATTGTCAGGGGCCAACATCATTGCCGTTACAGGGCATACGGATGCCGAAACGCGATCGTTGAGTAAAGCCGCCGGTTGCGACGATTTTATAGCCAAACCGTTTGATATTGAGTCTTTTTCGAAAAAATTAGATCTATGGCTCTCCGAAAAAATCATATCAAAAGAAGAGCCTTCGCTTCAGTTGTTGCAAAAATACAACACGCAGCTTGTTTCCAAGCTTATCTCTAAAATTACGGATTTGGAGGAACTGAATAAGAATTTGCGGGAGTTAAATAAAAGTATCTCCAAATCAAAAAAAGAACTGGAAATTTATAATGACCGTTTATTATATCTTAATCGCTTAACCAACTTTTTTCATGAGCATAAAAATCCGGCCGAGCTTTTACAGTTGCTCCCGACTAAAATAGTAGAGTCTTTTCCCGTTTTGCGGTGTGTTTTTTATGGCGTTTATTCCAATAAAAGCCTGTTAAAACCCTTTTCTTATGCGCTCATAAAAGAGGAATATCCTGATCCGCCCGATATTAATATTGAGCCTGAGCTGCTCGACTATTTGGCTGATAGTAATAATTTAATGTTTATTAAAAATATTGCAGATGAGACCAATAGTCAAATACTAAAATTATCGAAGGGCTTGGAAAGCAAGGCCTTTATCTTAGCAAGGTTGACGAGCAGTAATGACGATGTAATTACCGAAATTTCTCAAACGGAAGACAGTATAGTTCGTAAAGAGAGAAAACATATACCCGATGATATCATAATATTTATTGAGCCTAAATCGCAAAGATATCTTTTTTCTCTATATGAAAAACGAATTATCGATTCCTTTTTGCAAACTATTAAAAATATTTTCGAGAATTCAATTCTTTTTGATTACTTGATGGCTTTGTATAAAGAGCGTGAAGAAGAAGCAATCCGCGACGGATTAACAAAAATATATAACCTAAGCTGAGCGATTATATTTGGTAAAAAAAACTTTTGGGTAGTTAGCTTAT
>CAYRJN010000286.1:0-3468 GCA_964424545.1 uncultured Calditrichaceae bacterium | reverse complement strand
GATTCCTTCTTTCGAAGGAATGACACGTTGACGATTCTACCCGTACTTTTTTCATCAATCACTTTGCGAAGCTATGTTCTTTATTGTCATACAGGTTGATATTTTTTATCACGATTGCCATTATTTCGGCATAAATGGAATTAATTATAAAAAAATAATGTTAGTAAAAAACGATTTAGAAAATATATTTATTTAAAACAAATTATAAGGATTAACGATGAAATATTTTATTTTTTTAATCATTCTCTTTTTCTTATTGTCGTGCAAAACCAATTCCACAAAATATACATTTCCAAACGAAAAGCATTTAAAAAACATAAAAATGCTGACCTTAGAGGGGGAAAACGCCGAAGCGTATTTTAGTTTTGACGAAAAAAAACTGGTTTATCAAACCACGCACAAACCCTATAAATGCGATCAGATTTTTACAATGAATATTGACGGTTCCCACAAGAAACTTATTAGTAATGGTGACGGACGAACAACCTGCGCCTACTTTTTACCCGGCGACCAACGCATAATCTACGCTTCAACGCATGCCGCCGATTCGGCTTGTCCTCCGCCTGCCGATTTTTCAAAAGGTTATGTCTGGCGCGTATACAGCGCATATGATCTCTATATTGCCGATAAGGACGGTAATAATATCGAGCCGTTTCTACCAGCGCCCGGTTATGACGCCGAAGCCACCGTTTCGCCAAAGGGCGATAAGATCGTCTTTACATCAATGCGCAACGGCGATTTGGATATCTATACAGTTAATATTGACGGAACAAATCTGCGCCAATTAACCTTTGATTTGGGCTATGACGGAGGCCCCTTCTTTTCATGGGACGGTAAAAATATAATTTATCGCTCCTATCATCCGAAAACCGAAGCGGAAGCAGCGCGCTATAAAGACCTTTTATCCGAAGAATTGATAGAACCGAACAATTTTCAAATTATGGTCATGGACGCCGACGGCGGCAACAAAAGACAAATCACTCACAACGACTACGCTAATTTTGCGCCTTTTTTTCATCCCGATAATAAACGGATTATATTTTGTTCCAATTTAAACAGCACCGATAAACGCAACCCGGATTTTAATTTATGGATGATCAATATAGACGGCAGCGGATTAGAACAGATCACCTTTTTTGACGGCTTTGACGGTTTTCCTATGTTTACCTATGACGGTAAAAAACTCGTTTTTGCTTCCAATCGCTTTAACCGCCGCAAGCACGATACAAACGTATTTATCGCCGATTGGATTGAATAAGCCGGTTAATAGGCGCCGCCTGCTCCGAAAAACAGACTGGGGTCTTCGAGGAAAGAACGTGTTTTGTTTAAAACTTCATAATGCGTTTTTTCCTCTTCGGCTAACATTTTATAAAATTCTTTTACCTTTTTATCTTCGGCAAATACCGCCGCTTTTTCATAAAAGAGATGGCTGTGTTTTTCCAGCTCCAAAGCAATATCAATTACCTCTTCATCGTCGACGCCCGTTTCGGAAAGCTCGTCGATGGAATCTTCCATTTGTTCTTTCATTCTCTCAAAAATGGATTCAAAAGAAACGATTTCTACATTGCCAAGTTCATATCGGTCCGTTGTTTCATTTTGAATAGCGTCAAACATATCTTTGATGCGTCTGATATGATATTGTTCGTCGGTTGCAAGGCGCTCCAGCATCCGTTTTCCGAGAGAATTTTTCACCTTTGCCGCCGATTCCAGATAAAAAGCATATCCTTTTTCTTCCAGTTCGATGGATTTTTTCAGGACGCCTTCTAATGTTTTCGGAAAATCTTCCATAATTTTTTCTCCTGATATAAATTTGCTATAATTATTTCAAGGATTGTTATTGTATAAACAATACAAAGCCTTAATATATTTCATTTTTCTCGCTATTGCTCTCGTTTTCCAAAGCTTGAATGCGTTTTTCAAAAATTTGCAGTAATTTATGCATCATGCGAATATCGCGGCTTTCTAACGCCATGCGGTTAAATAATCGGCGCACGCGAATCATAAATTCTTCCATACCGTCTCTCGGTATGAAATTAACGCGTTGTAGGGAATGAACAAGATGCACAAAAAATTTTTCATATTCTTGTTGACCGGCGCGTGCTATTTTTTCCGTTTCTTGTTTCATATTAAAATTCACAAAAAAATTATGAGCATAAATCATTACAGCCTGAGCAAGATTTAATGCTGGTTGTTGAGTTGCCGTGGGAATGGTTGATTGGATATGACATTTTGAAAGCTCGATATTTGTAAGCCCGTTGCGTTCATTGCCGAATACGATAGCCGCGGGCCGTTGTAAAGCCGTTGCAATCAGCCGCTCTCGGGTTTCGTCCGGGGAATAAAGCGGGTAATTAAACTGCCGTTTGCGCATGGTTGTGCCCGCAATAAGATGCATATCCTTCACTGCTTCGTCAAAAGTATTGCATAGGCGCGCCGATTTGATAAGGTCGAGCGAACGATGCGCCATTTTACGCACGTCGGCATGATCCAGATGCGGCGGATTTACTAAGATCAGATTTTTAAATCCGCTTGTTTTTAAAGCTCGTGCAACTGCGCCGATATTGCCCTGGGATTCGGGGTTAACCAGCACAAAGTATAGGTTATTTCGAAATTCTTCGAATTTCTTACTGAATTTAATGCGTTGATTTTCCATAAAATTTTCTGTAAATGTTACCATTTGCAAAATTACTACAAATTTTAAATGTAATCCAATTTTATTTGATATTTTTATGGTCTTTTAAACATCAATTTTCTCGTTATCGTTACGATTCCGACGGGTTGGGATGAAGCAATCCCCTGCATAGGATTCCGAGAACTGTCAATTGCCAATGCTGTTGCGATTTTTTAGGTTTGATGCACAATAAAAGTAAAAGAAAACGGTTTTCCTGTTGCGCTTTTATATCAAGGCAAGCAAATCGATATTTGATTTTTATAATACATTCTAATAGATTTAACATTTAAAAGTAACGGGGATAATTAATGGCGCACGAAATATTAATTCTATCCGCAAAAGATATACGCCGTCTTGTTTCAATGAACGCGTTGATAAGCGCGGTTCATAAGGTCGTTTTCGGAGCCAGAGTTCAGGGGGCGAGCACAGTTGGAATCCGTATGCACGGTTAGAGAAATTGAGCGGGCTTATATTTTTGATACAGATAAACAGACTGCGAAAACGTTTGTTAGCGAAATGAGAAGTCTATTGGGAATTGATAGGAGAGCGGCCGATTAGAAAGACGAATTGCGCCATGTCGATATTATCGGCATGACTACGTCTTCCTGCGAGACCGTTTTTAAAGCGCAAAATGTTTCGCCTGACGCGCATATAAACGCCATTGGATCCTATAAACCGCCTGTGCGTGAAATCCAGGTAGAAATTGTCGCACAAAGCCGTATTGTCATGGATCGTAAAGAATCGTGCATGAAGGAAGCGGGCGATGTGTTGATTTCGCTTAAAGATAAGCGGATAAGCTC
>CAYRJN010000285.1:0-3504 GCA_964424545.1 uncultured Calditrichaceae bacterium | reverse complement strand
GAGATATAGAATATACAAAAAACTACAAAACTTAACTGACTAAGTAGAATTAAAACAAAAAAAATACAATAAAAACTTTTATTTTAAGTTAAAAGTTTTTAAAATAGTCTTATTCTTTTTTTTAAACTAAAAGTCTTATGGAGGTTTCAATGCTTACACAACTTAAAAACATGATGGTTATTTCTTTATTATTTCTTCTCGTTATCGGCTGCGGACCGTCAAGAAAAGTCTCCAGAATCGGCGTTGACGAAACGACCGATATAAGCGGCAGATGGAATGATACCGATTCTCGCTTAACGGCGCAGGCTATGGTAAGCGACGTCCTTTCTCGTCCATGGCTGAGTGATTTTGAAATGAATCATGACGGCAATAAACCGGTTGTCATCGTAGGTACAATCCGAAATAAAAGCAGTGAACATATCCCCATAAATACTTTCGTAAAAGACATTGAACGGGAATTGATAAACTCGGGCAAAGTTACTTTTGTGGCCTCAAAGCAGGAGCGAAAAGAGGTTAGAGAAGAGCGAATGGACCAGCAAAGCCACGCCTCTGTTGAAACCGCCGCAGAACTCGCTCAGGAAACAGGCGCTAATTTTATGTTACAGGGCGTAATCAGCTCTATCGTTGATAAATTTGAAGGCCGTAAAGTGATCTACTATCAAGTTGATATGGAATTAATCGATTTGACAAAAAATACGAAAGTTTGGATGGGCAACAAAAAGATTAAAAAATTTATTGAGCAAGCCGGCGCCAAATGGTGATCATTGATGTTCGTTTTTTAAACGAGATTGAAAAATTACGACCTTTTCCTTACGAAAAATCATTTTTTGGAAAAAATTCTATTGATAATTCGCAAAACAAAATCAATGAATGCGGAGACTTAAATTGATCAATAAGACTATCAATAAAATAAGCGGTCTGCTGTTATTGCTTCTTATCAGCTGCGCTTCGATGAAAACCAACATCGATTTTTACAAACCGGTCATGAGCGATTTGGTTAACAGTAATTACGATGCGGCAGCCGTAAAATTGGCAAAAGCAAAAGAGGCCGGCGAATATTCGGAGAAAGACCGCGTTCTTTATTACCTTGACAACGGATCGGTTCTTCATTATGCTGCAAAATACGTAGAAAGCAATAATTTATTTGAAGATGCCGACCAGGCGATGGAAGAACTATTCACTAAAAGTATCTCCAAAATAGCTACCTCATATTTACTTAATGATAACGCGCTCGATTATTACGGCGAAGTTTACGAAAATTTATATATAAACATTTTCAAAGCGCTGAACTATTTGAAACTTAATAAGTTTGACGACGCTTATGTGGAAATCAAGCGCGTTAATGACAAACTGAATGAACTAAACATTAAATACGGCAAGATGGTTGACGAACTTAATAACGCCAAAGATCAAGATATAAAAATTGAGAAGAAAAAAATTAATTTTTATGACGACGCCCTTGCCGAATATTTAAGTTACCTTGTCTTCAGAACGGATCACGAAAGAGATGACGCCCGCATTTCTTTTGAAAATATGGTTAAAGCTATGGATACTCAAAGCGCCATATATACCTTTCCCAAGCCTTCCTTTTTTAATGAAGGGCCAAAAACACGCCCGGGCTCCCATCTTAACGTAATTGCTTTTACGGGAAACGCCCCGACTAAAGTTGCCGTCGGAGGCACCATTACAACGTGGGATAATTTTGTTACCGTTACCGACGTAAGCGGATATAAAAACGGCGTCAGTTTTCCTTTTCCGGGCGTTAAAGCCGGTTATCACTTTAAGTTTTCTTTCCCGATGCTGCAAACGCCGCCGTCAAATGTGGCAAAAATCAAAGTGCTGGTGAACGGCAAATTTATCGGCGAATCGGAATTATTGGAAGATATGGGCAATGTTGCCAAACATACTTTTGAGAGTCATTTGAATATTATCTATATAAAAACGATTATCCGAACAGTGGCAAAAGGGCTTGCCGCGACCGAAGCCAAGAAGGCGATAAAAAAACAAACGGGAGCAAACAGTCTCTTCGGCGCTTTAATTAATATTGCCACGGATATTGCCGTTGACGCTACGGAAAACGCCGATTTAAGATGTTGGCACACTATGCCGCAAAAATGTTATATCGCGGAATATAAGCTCCCCCCTAACACCTATGACGTAGCCATTCATTTTCTGTCAAATACGGGACAAGTGATTAAAAAAGTTGAACATCCACAATTTAAAATTGATAACAATAAACTAAATTTAGTGGAAGCTGTTGCATTATTTTAGTGAAAGGATAGGAAAATTAGCGATGCAGAAAAATTATTACAACTTAAATAAGCTGTTTCTTTTATTCTTTTTTGTATTTTTAAGTTGCGGCGCTCAGGCAAAAAAGACAATAAACGTCAATAACGACGACGAACCGGGATGGATTGATAATCCGCACAAATTTTATCCGGAAAATCAGTATATTATAGGCGTCGGCTCCGGAGATACGCGAGAAGCGGCGCAAAATAACGCTATTGCCAGTATATCCAAAGTTTTTCAGTCTAAAATAAAAGTCGACCAAACGGTCATTGAAAATTATTTTGAACAGGAAAAAAACGGCGTAATCAGTACATCGGGAAACTCGGCTGTGCTTAACCACTCTACCGTCGGCAGTAATCAGGAATTAAAAAATATTAAGATTGATCAAAGCTATTTTTCGCCGAAAGACGGCATGTATTATGTTTTAGCTTATCTCGACCGAAAAGAGACTGCTGCGATTTACCGTAAAGAGATATCCGACAATGATCTTAAAATAGGCGAATATCACGAGCTTTATGAAAAATCGGATAAAAAGTTAAGCAAATACGCCTATCTTTTAAAAGCAAAAACCGTTTCGGATGTAAACGAAATTCTTAATCAACAATACGGTATCATACGCGGGGACGGCAGCCGCGTTCCTGCTTTAATAAGTTCTTCCCAACTTAATCAGGAATTAAGAGCGCTTACGCAACAAATTACTATTAACTTAAATGCGGCGGAAGGCACGCCCCCGACCGTTACGGATTTTGTAAAAGAAGCCGTTGGGAAATTTGGTTTTAAAATTGTAAACGGCACGGGCGATTTTTCATTTAATTACGGCCTTGACATGAAAAAAACCGATATTGGCAGAGCTAATACGGTTGGTTTCAATTGGTACTTTACCCTTACGGTTGTTGATAATATCAATAATTATTCGTTAGACACTTTCAATTTAAAAAACAGAACCATCGCCATTTCCGAGCAAGAAGCAAAAGCCAAAATTATGCATAAAATCAAAAAGGGGCTTACGACAAAATTTTATAAACAATTTTTAAACTATATGTATAAATTTTAAATTAAGAATTAAAAGCTGCACAACTAAATAACCTAATTAATTCATTTAAGGAGGAGTTATTATGAAGAAGAGTATTTTTTTACTCGCTTTAATCGCGTCATTCGGATTTTTAATGATCAGTTGCGGCGGATCATCCAAGGCACCGCCGCCGGCAGAAAATG
>CAYRJN010000284.1:0-3535 GCA_964424545.1 uncultured Calditrichaceae bacterium | reverse complement strand
TGCTTCGTGCCAGCCCTTTAATTCAAAATGATGATGGATAGGCGCCATTTTAAAAACTCTCCGTCCTTGGCCGTATTTTTTTTTTGTATATTTAAAATAGGTCGTTTGAATAATGACCGATATCACTTCAAAAATGAAGATGCCGCCGATTAATAGCAGCAACAACTCTTTTTTCAACAAAACGGCAATGGTGCCCATAGCGCTGCCGAGCGCAAGCGAACCCGTATCGCCCATAAAGACTTCCGCGGGATAGGTGTTATACCATAAAAATCCCAAGGCGGCGCCGAAAATGGCCATGGAAAACACCGTTAATTCCTGCGCGCCCGGAAGATAAATAATATTCAAATAATCGCTGAAATTAACGTTGCTGCTCACATAAGCAATGCCGCCCAGCGCAAAAAATGATATAGCCGCCAAGCCGCCGGCTAAACCGTCCAAGCCATCGGTCAGATTGACGGCGTTTGACGATCCCGTTATCACAAAAACGACAAAGAAGATATAGAGCCAGCCGAAATCAAATTCCAGATTTTTAAAAAACGGAATACTGGTATTGGAATGCAAGCCGTTAAAATAGGGATGAAAATAGATTACCATACCCACAAACAGGCCCAATGAAATCTGCCCCAATAGTTTATAACGCCCGATAAGCCCCTTTTTCATCTTCTTAACCGATTTTAAGTAATCATCGAGAAAGCCGACCGAACCCATTACAAGCGTGGCAATAAAGACAAGCATTAAATAGATATTGCTCACATTAGCCCATAACAGCACCGCAACCATTACGGAAAAAAGGATGATTAGGCCGCCCATAGTCGGCGTTCCCTTTTTAACCTGATGCGTCTTAGGTCCGTCGCTGCGTATTTCTTCGCCAATTTGGTGCCTTTTTAACGCGGCGATAATTTTAGGACCGACCCACATGGCAATCAATAGAGCCGTAATGGCCGCGAGCGCCGCCCGCACCGTGATATAACGGAATACATTAAATCCGATAAAATAGTCTTTGAATTGATATAAAAAATCGGATAGCATTATTGCGCCTTTTTAATTAAATCTATGATTTCTTCCATTTTCATCCCCCGCGAACCCTTGATAAGCACCAAATCCCCGGGTTTTATTTTTTTTCTCAATAATTGCGCGGCCTCCTCATTCGAAGATAGGATTTGTATATTTTCGTCTTTTAAACCGGTCGCCGCTTTCTGCATTAAATTCCCGATCAAATAAACGCCATTCGCCTTAACGGATAAGGCTTTTTCAATTATTCTCTGATGCGCTTCCAAAGCGGCGTCACCCAATTCGAACATATCGCCAAGCAGCAGATAAAGCGAATTTCCGCTTTTTATTCGGCTTACCGTTTCGAGCGCCGCATGCATCGAATCGGGACTGGCATTATAACAATCATTAATTATCACGGCGCCGTTCACTACAACCTTTTGCATGCGTTTATCAAAAGACCGATAAGCCTCTAAAGCGTCTTTAACGCTGTTCGGCGAACAGCCCAAATCCATTGCAACGGCCGCCGCCGCTAAGGCGTTGTAAGCGTTATGGATTCCCGGTACCTGCAGCGTAATTTTCGTTTTTTCATTCAACACAAATGAAGCGCATCCTTCATCGTTCAAGATCAATTGTGTTCCGCGTACATCGGCCTCTTTATCAAAAGCAAAACGGGTCACCTTTTGCCCCTTGTTTGGCGTATAGTTTTGCAGCAAACGGTCGTTCAGATTGACATATATATACGTCCCGCTTCCCATAGCATCAAAGAGGCTGCTTTTTTCTTTAAAAACGCCCTCTTTATTTTTAAAAAATTCAAGATGGGCTTCGCCTATATTGCTGATAACCGCGTGACTCGGTTCGCTTATTTCAGCGAGTACGGCAATTTCGCCGGGATGATTGGAACCCAGCTCCACAACCGCCGCCCGATGCGACGCATTTAAACGCAATAAGGTTAAAGGGCAGCCGATATGGTTATTCAGATTGCCTTCCGTTTTCAATACTTTCCTATCGCTTTGCAGGATCTGCGCCAACATCTCTTTAAGCGTCGTTTTTCCGTTGGACCCGGTAACCGCAATAACGGGAATTTTAAATTTATTTCGATGAACATTGGCCAAAGTTTGCAAGGCTTTTAATGTGTCGGGTACAAGCGCAAGCGGCAAATGACCATATTTTAACGTTTTATGCACCACCGCAAACAACGCGCCTGAATTTAAAGCCGTTTTTACAAAATCATGACCGTCAAAACGATCTCCCTTTATGGCAAAAAACACTTCGCCTTTATGGATGCTACGGCTGTCAATGCTTATGCCCGAAAATGTCTTTACGGACGAGGGAATATTGCTAAATTCTATTCCAGCGACTTTTTTAAGGTCGTCAAGCGACAACTCAAACATAATTCAACGCTTCCCTGATGATCTTTTCTTCGTCAAATTCGCTGCGAACGCCGTTTATCTCCTGATACGATTCATGTCCCTTTCCGGCCACAAGCACAACATCGCCCTTGTGAGCAATACGTACGGCCTCGGCAATGGCTTTACGGCGGTCGACAATTACTTTCCGTTTTTGAGGAATTTTCATACCGCTCACCACCTCGTCGATAATAGCTTTAGGGTCTTCCGTACGCGGATTATCGCTGGTTACCAAAACAAGATCCGCAAGCTCTTCCGCAATTTGCCCCATAATGGGACGTTTACCCCTATCGCGATCGCCGCCTGCGCCAAAAACAACGATTAATCGTTTTTCCGTAATCTCCCGCACCGTCATCAAAGCGTTTTTCAAGGCTTCCGGCGCATGAGCGTAATCGATTATAGCGAGAACGCCCGGTTTTATTTCAAAGGATTGCATACGGCCGGGAACTCTTTCCAGCGCGCCGATGCCGGCAATAACGGCTTCTTTCCCGATACCCAGAGCATAAGCCGTTGCCGCCGCCGAAAGAATATTGTAAACGTTAAATTCTCCGATGAGTTTTGAACGCACTTCAAATTTTTCATTCGGCGTGCCAATTAACAGTTTTGTGCCCTGAATATTCATTGTCTTTTGCAAAACGGTTACCTGCGCATCGCCTGCTATACCGTATGTTACAACCCGACCTTGGACTTTTTTTATTAAACGCCGGCCGTAGTCATCGTCATCGTTTATTACAGCCGCGCCGTTTTCCTTTACTTTTCCGAATAATTTTGCTTTAGCTGAAAAATAATCTTCCACGCTGCGGTAAAAATCCATATGATCGCGCCCCAAATTGGTAAAAAGAGCCGCATCAAATTGCAGCCCTTCCACCCTATGCAAAGACAAGGCATGCGAAGAAACCTCCATAACACAGGATTTTAAGCCGTTTTCTTCCATCTCATAAAGCATACGATATAAATCGAGCGATTCCGGAGTTGTATTGGGGGCGCTTTTGCGCGTATCGCCGTAAGTATAAGCAATGGTGCCCACTACTCCCGCCGGCAATTGCGCCGCATCCATAATAGAACGCAGCAAATAGGAAGCGGTTGTTTTACCGTTTGTCCCGGTTATACCTATAATTTTCAATGACAATTTATCA
>CAYRJN010000283.1:0-3571 GCA_964424545.1 uncultured Calditrichaceae bacterium | reverse complement strand
TTAAATTATTAAAAAAATTAATGCTGGCTAATCCTGTTCCGGTTGTTATGAACATAGAGGGAGAAAATAAAAGTAATTATCTGTTAATGGATGCGTTGCGTTTTGGCGTTGTTGATATTGATGTTATTGAAAAGGACGCCGACGGAATCAGGATTAATAATTTCGCCTCCAAATTAGCCCGCATTGCAGATATAAATGTAAAAAGCATTCAACATATTAAGTTGAAAAATTACAAGCGCCATCAGGACGAGCAAATGCCTTATAGCGATAATCTCATTGTTATGAATGCTTCGCGGGGAAGTTTTAGTTCGATATTAAGAGTTATTCCCCATTTGCCTGGTAATTTAAAAACGAGTATTGTTGTTTTGAGCGATATGGGGGAAAAATATTTACAACCGTTTATAGATTACCTGAATGTGATTTCGGAGATGAAAATCAAATTAAGCGGCAGGCAGGAAATGCTTAGGGAAGGAACCTGTTATTTCGTGGATAAAAACGATTTGGTAAATTTTTCCAAAGAGGGAGAAAAATATTTATTGGCTCTTCAACGGAATTCAGAGCTGTATCGTAATGCGATTGATCTGGGAATGCATTCCGCTGCGGGAATTTATAAAGATCATTGTACCGGCGTGTTCTTATCGGGCATGTCTGATGACGGAGTGAAAGGCATGGGGGCGATTAAATGGAATCACGGATATACCGTTGTTCAGTACCCGGGAACATGCATAATTCCGGAAGGTCCTCTCGCCGCATTAAAAGTGAATGTAGCGCATGAAGTGGTGGTTATTGATAAAATTTCGGAAAAATTACTGGATCATATTATGGCCATAACTAACATTATTTAAAATGAAAAGAGTAAGCAGAATATTATATCATTGGGACTTAAAATGGTAAAAGATGAAAAAACGGCGGCGCTTGCCAAAAGCTTTACGGATGAACGCATTAAACAATTATTCGCAGGGCAGAATAAAGCGCTTATCAGCCTCTTTATTGATACGCTTTCTTTTGCATTACAGCGTATCGCTCTTGTACTCGAACAAGCGGATACGACCAAATCAAAAACTATGGTAATGCTTGAGCTGGATAAACTCTACCAGTCTTCCAATTATTTGGGAATTGATATTCTATCCGATTTGGTTGCCGATATAAGAAATAAAATCACAGCGGAGTCGGCGCCGCAAGCGCCGGATAGGATCTTCTTAAAAGATATTCTTGCCGTTGAGTTAAAGATATTGCACAGAATAGCGGATTATTGGCGTGAAAAGCCGAATTCTCCTTCGCTTAATAAAGTAAACGAGGAGAAAGTACTTTTAGCGCAATTTAGTAAGGAAGACGATGAACTTCAGCAATTATATAATGCCTTGTTAAAAGAATATTTGTGCGCTATGTATGCCGCTTTGCTTAATATGCAAAAAAATCAAGTTCCAATCGCCGATCGTCAAAGTCTATCGGATTTATTACTGCGCTTTGATACAGCGACTAATTTTATGAATTATCCACAGCTCTCGGAGCTAATCCGAGAGTGCTTGATTGCTGTAGAGGACTATAAAAAGGAATATGCAACCCGTTGGTTAAACGGAATCAGCCGGATTTATAACCGCCTGCTTAAAAATGTTCACGTTCAGTTTTCTGCCGTCGGGGGACTGTTAGAGTCTTGTAAAGAAATTATATTGCTTAACTAGCCCGGACAGTTCGATAAAAATCCGGATTTTGCATGTTTTTTTACGATACAAGGCGTAAACGCCTAAATACAGAAGTCTTCTAAAACGATATTGATATGAGAATAAATTGCATCATTTTAAATTATTCCAATTTGATATTTGGAGTTATATCGGACATTTTATAAATTTGCAATTCAGGGATGTATCTTCCGCAGATTAATCACATCATAAAAGAAAGCGAGAGATTGTTGGACGAAAAGACTCTGGTTGAGCGGGCAAAGATGGGGGATAAGGCGGCTTTCGCTCAATTGGTGAATACATATAGCGACCGAATATATAATTTGGCATTACGGATATTGAGAAAAAAAGAGGATGCCGAAGATGTATTGCAGGAAACGTTTTTAACAGTTCTTGAAAAATTAGATACTTTTGACGGCCGCTCCAGTTTCTTTACTTGGGTGTATCGTATTGCTACCAATGCCAGCTTAATGCGCTTGCGAAAAAAGAAAGTTGTTTTTCAGGAGTTAAGCGATCATTCGGATTTTCAGGAAAATGTTGAAAGCCGGGTTTTTATTGATTGGACGCAAGATCCGGCAGCAAATGTTTTTACCGGTGAAGTAAAAAATAAAATCGACGAAGCCATTAATAAATTATCCGATATATATCGCAGTGTTTTTGTATTGCGCGATATTGAAGGGCTTTCAATCAAAGAAACAAGTGCCATCTTGGGTATAACGGAGGAAAATGTTAAAATCCGATTGCGTCGGGCGCGGCAGTTTCTGAGAGATTATTTATCGGATTACTTTGATGAAAGGATAGTTGATAACAATGCCTGAACGATTTCATAATCTGTATATCGAGCAATTATGCGATATAATGGGCGAAGATATTGATGATGCGGCTTGCCGTGAAGTTATCGATTATTTACGCAGCTGCCCTTCATGCAGAGTATACTACGATACTGTTAAGAAAACGGTCCATCTCTGCCGTCAAAGCAGCGTTGAAGTGCAAATGCCTGAAGATGTGAATATTAGGTTGCTTAAAGTTTTGCAAATAGAGGAATATTGTAAATAATTTTCTAAGGATTTAGTCCGAGAGAATCGGCGGCTTTGCTCATTGCCGCAACAACAAATTCCACATGCTCGGGAAAATCGACGTTGAGCTCTTCTGCGCCTTTGGTGATTTCCTCTCTGTTTACTTTTGCCGCAAATTTTTTATCTTTCAGTTTTTTCTTTACGGATTTAAATTTTACCTCGCTTAACGACCGGGATGGTCTCACCAAGGTCACGGCGGTAATAAAACCGCATAATTCGTCTACTGCAAACAGCGTTTTTGCCATTAATGTTTCACGCGGTACGCCGCTGTAATCGGCATGGCCCATGATTGCCGTGCGGATATCGTCGGGAACGCCTTTTTCTTTCAGTATCTCATTGCCCCTTAAGGGATGCTCATCTGGGAACATTTCATAGTCAAAATCGTGCAATAATCCCGTGACGCTCCATTTTTCCTTATCTTCCCCAAATTTCTCGGCATAGGCAATCATAGCCGATTCCACGGCATAGGCATGTTTCAAAAGGCTTTCACTTTTTGTGTATTCCTTTAGAATGGTCAAGGCCTCATCTCTGTTCATTGCATCTCCTTAATAGTTGTATATATTTCTGCAAATTACAAAAATTGCACAAAAGAATACAAATAAATATTTGTAACTTTTAAATAGGAAAACTATCAAAACCAAAATGTTTAGCGTTATATTTTATTTAAGAAAATAAATATTTGCATCAATAAAAAATGGTCTGTAAATTATAAGCTCTTTATTATTACATAGCGATAGTAAAAAGAGTAGAAAAATTTTTCGATAAAAATAAAATATCTATTGCAATTAAGATAATAGGTAATTATATTAAACGGCT
>CAYRJN010000282.1:0-3594 GCA_964424545.1 uncultured Calditrichaceae bacterium | reverse complement strand
TAAACTATGTTCTTAAAAAATAAAAAAATTAAAGTTCTATAATTTTTATCCGATAATTTTTTACAATACAATAATGATTATTAAAACAATTCGCTCGTTTTTTTAGATTTATTTTAAAAGTTTATAAAAAAAACTATATTTAGTCTTATAGTGATATAAATCATTTCATATTTTTAAAAAATGAGAGATTTTAAGTATAAATTAACGACAACCATTGCAGGATAAAGATATGAAAAAAATATTAGGTCTGGGATTTTTAGTCTTCATCATCTATTCATGTTCGCCCAATGCGCCGGAATTACCGTCGTGGGAAACAAAATGGGATGTTCATCTTCCCTTGAAAAATTTTACGATGAGCGAAGCCATTGATGATTCTCTTATATATGCCGATACGACCAATGGCATACCCACATTAAAAATAGAGATCAGCGATAGCACCGATCGTAATGAAATCAAAGACAAAGATTTAGGCATTGGGGAATCAAGCGATCATTTTGGCGGGAAAATAGATGAATATGAAGTTATAAACGAAGAAACCGCTTCGTTAAGCCCAATCAGCGTTTGGAAATTGATTGATAGTACGGTTATTGTTGACAACAAGGTTCCTCCGTATCCTGATGCCGATGTTGATATCACCGATCAAAATACTACGTACGAACGTTTTCTATCGCTTGATTTAAAGAAAGGCGTATTTTTTCTTACTCTGCATAATAATACTTTCGTAACCATTAGGCCGAATATGCAGGTAAAGGTTTACAATGATACCATCGCTTCAAATTTGATTGGCACTGCCGTTTTTAATCAGGAAATACCTCCGGGAACTACGGTGCAAAGCAGCGAAATAAACCTCAACAATAAAACGATTTATAAAAATATAGCGCTCCGTTACAACGTTCCCGTAAAAGGGAATCCCGAATGGTATACCCTCAGCGAAGAAGATAAAAACGGCGTTTTTCAATTGGATGCAACCGTACGCAATATTTACGTATTAAACGCGAAAGTTAAGCTTCCCGATTTAAGCAAAAAAGAGGCCGTTTCAATCGATGAGAATATGGATACAAATTTCAAAGTCGTAAAAGGCACTATAAAACACGGATCCATTACGTTAGATTTAAGGAATCATCTAACTTTTGATACCAGCGTGGAATTTACTCTTCCCGATTTGATTAAAGACGGTCAGCCGTTTACAAAGCAGTATTTAATCAAAGCCGAACAACCTTTTTCGGAAACCGTAAATTTAAGCGGATACGACATCTATAATCATATTAATCCGGGCGCCGTTATGGATTCTTTTTATTATGAAGTAAAAGCCAAAGCCGTTAATACAGACGGATATGTGCAGCTGGTAGGCGGAGATTCCGTTTTTACGGTGGACGCTTCGAGAGACTCTTTGATACTTGCCTATTTTGAAGGCGAAATCGACACCGTTAATTTTGATTTTGATCCGATAGAGTCGGACGGCGTAGGAATGGTTGAAAACTTTGACGGCAACATCCGCTTAAATCAATTAAAAATGTACCTGGATTTTCATAATGAAATAAATTTTCCGATATTTATCAACTTATCACTTACCGGTTATAATTCTAATAATCCGGGCGATTCCGTACGCGTTGTATTGGAGAATCAACGTATTGAACCGTCGAGCGATAACCCGATAACCACCATTATTCTCGATGAAAAGTCTCAAACCCCGAGCATCGTCGATTTATTGGAAATTATGCCGGATAAAATTATTGTCAGAGGCAACGGTTACGTTCTTGGCGAAGGCAGCGTTAGTCTCGGAGACGCCGTCAAACTTATATACAAAGTTGTATCTCCTTTAACCGTTATGTTGAACGATACCTTGAATACCGCTTTGGATATTGAAACGATAACCGAAGAGGATATCGATAAAGATACACAGAAAAAAATAACGGAAGAGTTACTGCAAGTTTCAATGAATGTTGATCTTACAAACAGTCTGCCCATCGGCGTCAAAGCTCTCGTGATTCTTGCTGTGGATTCAACGCAGCTCTATTCAACGACTATCTATGATTCATCAAAAAAGATTGTTATCAATGAAGTCGTCGGCGCCGGAATCGTCGATGGCGGCGGTTTCGTCGGGACACCCGCTCGGCAATATATAACGGTGCCGTTAAGCAAAACACAATTACAGATTTTCAATAGTCTTCCCATTTATATCAGACAAGTATATAAAGTTCCGCCCACCGATAAAAACGTATCTTTCAGACAGAACGACGGCGTAGAAATCGACGGTAAAATCAGTTTTAAATTATTAGTAGATAATAAAGAAGAGTAAATTATGCTGAAAAAATTATTCATTATTCTTATTAGCGCTTATTCATTAAATGCTCAAAGTTTTGACGGCGTAGGCCTCGGAATGGCGGGCAATTATACGGCAATCAGCAGAGGCGTAAATGCGGTTGCCTTAAATCCCGCAAATCTTGCTTTGGTAAGAGGCAATAATGTTGAAGTTAATTTATTTTCAATGCGTAATGATATTTATAATAACAGCTTTTCTTATTATGAATATAATCGCTACTTTACGGCGGAAGGAAATGGCGGTTTTTGGACGGAATATGATAAAAACGCCATTATAAATACCATTCAGAGCGACGGGATACAGATAAATCAGGATATCACAATGAATATTCTTGGCTTTGCCATTAATAATTTTGCTTTCGTCGTACAGGCCGTTGAACAGGGCGATATACATATTGCCAGCTCCAAAAGACCGTTCGAAATTGCTCTTTACGGTGATAGTCTTACCAAAGACTATACATACAGCGATCCGCAAGTATTACAGGCCGATGCATACAGCGCTTTAAAGTTTACGCTCGGCTACGCCTATCCGCTTAATTTAAAACTTTTACCCGGTTTATCTTGGAAATCCGTCGGTATCAATGTTAATTATTTCCTTGGTACGGCAGTTGCGCAAACGACTCAATCCGATGTTCTTTTACAACGTAAGCTCGTCGGCGAAGATAATACGGATATCATTATGTATCGCGCCAACTTAAGTGGGAGAATTGCTATCCCCGGAGTCGCCGCTGATGATTCCGTGGATGTTGTATGGGATGAAACATCCGGATATACCGCTGGTAAAGGCTTGGGAATTGACCTCGGCTTAAGTTTTAATTTTTCAAAAAAATGGGATTTTTCTTTAAGCGTTAATAATCTGTTTGCTTCCATAAATTGGAATACCAATACGATGCTTTCTTATCAAAATTTTTCCGACTCTTTGGAAACAACCGATTTATTTAATGGAAATGACAGCGGCAATAACGTGCAAGAAGATTCTATCGTTCATATCGATAATTTTTCCACGCCGCTGCCCAGTGTAATGCGCCTTGGCGCCGCCTATCATCTTCTTGATAATCTTGTAATAACCGCCGAATATCGTCAAGGCTTAGACAGCTATTTCGGCAATACCACCACGCCGAGACTCGGGGCGGGCGTTCAATATATTATCGGCGAGATTTTCCCCTTGCGCGCCGGCGTCAGTTTCGGCGGGAAATACGGATATCTGTTCGGACTCGGAACCGGATTATACAGCAGTGTTTTTCATTTTGATATTTCAACCGCTTTCAGCCG
>CAYRJN010000281.1:0-3626 GCA_964424545.1 uncultured Calditrichaceae bacterium | reverse complement strand
TAAATTATCGAGATTTGTAACAGCGACCTCTCTACCTGTTTTAGGATCTAACGCAAATAAATCGAGATAAATTGTTTTGGGAACTGAACCGATGCTGTCGCGAATAGTTGTATAGGCACGACCGGAAACATCTGGCTCATTGCTGAATTTGTTAAATTCCACGGAAAATCGTTCTACACGAAAAGTTTGGTCGAGATATTCAAGGTCTCCCCTGCTTGCGGTTAATTTTCCGAGCGCTTTCAATTGATCCTTCCTGATTATACCGCGCAAGAATAAACCCGGACTGGACTCATCAACAAAAACTTCAGCATGAACATTATCGATATAAGCGGGTATATCTCTGATATATAACACGTCTTCGCCCGGTTTCACAAGTAAATCCCAATCGATTTTTTCCAGAAAAAGAACGGCTATCGATGGCTTGGATTTTGCAGATTCCGATATTAAGAACGGATAGGTTATTCTTGAATTATAAAGATAAACAGCCCCTCGTACCTTGGGATGTTTAACGGGTCCTGCAAAATAAAATGATTCATCGCCGTTCTGTCCCGTTAAATACAAATTGCCAATATCTTTTTTATTCATAATTCCGGGAATATGCAGAGGTAATCCGCCCTGAGAGGTTTTTAACTTTAGAACGCCGAAATCAAGATCCAAATCTTTAAAAAACCAAGGTTTTAGTTTTTCACCGTTACTTAATTCAACATTTCTAACCGTATTAATTATCAAATTCTGTTTATCAACGGACATTTGGAAATCGACAAAATCAATTTTATTACCGCCGTCTTTAAGATCAATAAGACCGCTGATATCTTTAACATTGGGCGCAATATTTCTTAACCATAATTCGCCGCCGGATATATTAATTTTTGCATTTTTTATTCTAAGGCGATTATTTGTGCCTCCGATTTCGGCGTTTAGACGAACATTAGATTTTCCATCGAGGATAAACCCTTCCCAATTTGATAGATAACGAAATAGATCGCCGTCAAAACCGATCGCCATATCAATATTTTTCTTTTTATCAAAGGGCAATTGTCCCCTTGCTGTAAAGCTGTAAATATTCTTTTTCTTTATGGATAACTCATTGATTCTCAGATTATGATTATTACGTTTATAAAAATCGGGATCATTTGATAAAAAATCTTCCATATTAAGATTTATTTCATCAAAAGGAACTTTTGCCAATATACCGTCTTTTATTTGGGCGCTTAGAGTAAGCTCCGGAGAGTTTATAGAACCGATCATATTTATTTTATATGTTGCTTCTCCTGTTAACACGGGCGATTGAACTCCGAATGTAGCAAATATATCATTAAGCGATATATTGCTCCCGGATAAATCACCTTGCAGCTTATCATTGGTCACTGAATAATGAATATTTCCCTGCAAATAGGGCTGATTGTTTAAACTAATTGAAAGACTATCTACATGAAAATCGTTCAAATCGCCGTGTAATTGCAACAAAGCCTGATAATAGCCCATATCGTTTATAACAAATTTATCCGCCGTCAGACGGCTTCGATATTGTGGATTATTTAATGAACCGTTTACTGTAATATTGCCGTTAATTTCTCCTTGCAAACGAAAATCATCAACATTGTTTGAATCCGAAAAAACTTTCAACGCTTTGAATTCTGTAAATCGAAGTTCGCCTTTGAGCTGATCTTCAGCCGTAAGATCGATATTTATTTCGCCCGAAATACCATCGTTAAAATCGATAGCGGCGTTAAAAATATCATTGTTTAAAAAAGTGTTAAAGCGGCCTTTTAAATTTTTAATCTCAACATCGCCGGAAAACTCTTTATGACTTGTAAAAAGGTTTTTAACGGTAGTATTAAAAATGAAATCATTTAAAGGGTTGTCTTTTTCATGTACAAATATCTTTCCGTTCAGTTCGTCTATACTGCCTGATAATTCTATTTTAGTATAGAGATTTTCAAAAAATGATTTAATTATCTTATTCGATGTGAAAAGAGCAATAGGAAAATTTATAATATCGGCATTTTGAATCTCAGGGTTCGAATTATAATTTTTAATGATTATGGAACCCGCCATATTCTTTACCGTGGATTTCTCCAACTTCAGCGCTAAATTACTACCCTCGCTGCGCATTGTTCCATCCATACTGAACAGCGTTGAATCCCCGGATATTGTATACTGCCACTTCGAATCAACTTTCCTTTTTTTTAAGTTTAGCCGTAAACCGATGTTCAGCGCTTGTTCTTTTCCGCTTAATTGATCAAATAAAATATGCGTTCCCGTTTTATAGGCAAAATGAAGATAGCCGTCTATATTTTCATCCCCGAATAAATACTTAAACATTCCTGAAAGCGTAATTTCTTTGAAATTACTGCGCATATTATCCAATTGGATATAATTTTCGTCGCCGTGAATTTTACAAAAGATATCATCCGGAGTTCTGGAGTCTTTGTATAATAACTTTATTGCTGACGTGAAGCTATAATTAACTTTATCCATAAAGGAAAGATTAAAATCCGAATTAAAGGACATTTTGTCCCACAACGGTATGTTTATACCGTAAAAGTTGTTTATATCCGAAATTTTTATCCTGTCTATGTTTAGTTGCCCTTTAATGATGGGATTAAACATATTGTCTAAGTGGGCCGTTATGGAAACAGGCGCCTTAAAAAGCAAACCTTTTGCCTGTTTAATATCGAGTGAATTATTGGAAATTTTTGCTATAATATTTATGTTCTCTAATTCTGCTTCATTGCTTGATACCGTCAGGTTCTTTATTTCAATACGACCGTTTACTATTGCCTTATCAATGCTCATTCCTTTGTTAGCGATATGTATTTTACCGTCAACGATTCCGGATTGCAAACCTTCGACATAAGACTTTTGCAATGTAAAAAATGATTTACTCAAATCATAGTTATTGATATAAATATCCGTATTTATATCTTCTTTTAATAAATCGACTTGGGCAATAATGCGCAATTTGTTTGCGGTATAGGAGAAAATATCTCCGGTTACATCTATATTAAAATTTAATGAATCATTTGGAGTCAGCCATCCATACAGATTTTGAGCGACAATGGTAGAACTCTTTTTATTTCTCCATTCTATCGTGCCGTTTTTAACAATTATCTTTTTTATTTGTTGTAACGGTCTTAGTTTATTGATTAACAAGCTGTAATCAGTCATTGATGTATCTGTGCCGGCTACTTTTACGGCTCCATTCACGATCACTTTTGGATTTAAAAAATATACTGCGCTAATGGGATGGTGTTTTCTCCCAGGATTCAATATAAAATCCCAAAAACTAAATTCTAATGCAATTGCGTCGATTTGAATTGAAAATTGTCCGTTCGACGAATTCAGAGAGACATCGCTGAATTCCAATGTGCCATAACCGATATTAAATTTATCGACCTCCAGGGTGCCGGTTGAAGTGTCTATTATTTTTGGTATTAGATATTCTTTCAATGGCCTATCGAGTGAAGTAACACGCAATAAGATCGGTAAAGCCATTATAAAAATACTGACGAAAGAGATTAATACCGATAGTATGATAATAAATTTTTTCATTTATAAAAATATATTTTCTTTAATGTATCTTTCTATATATTACGACAGGGTAATAAATATGTTCCACCCTT
>CAYRJN010000280.1:0-3627 GCA_964424545.1 uncultured Calditrichaceae bacterium | reverse complement strand
AAATATGTATGGCGTGGCCGTCAGCGTTGGCGGCGGCTTCCATGATCATTTCCGAAAGCGTAGGATGAGCGTGGACAATTTTGGCGATAGTCTGCGATGTCGCTTCGAGCGATTTGGCTGCGCCTATTTCGACAATCAGTTCCGTTGCTTCGTGTCCGACGATATGCGCGCCGAGTAATTCACCGTATTTTTTATCGAAAATTAGTTTAATCAGTCCGTCTCGTTCTCCGATAGCGCGCGCCTTGCCGGATGCGGAGTAAGGGAAGCGGCCGATTTTTATTTCGTAACCCGCGTCCTTAGCCTGCTGTTCGGTCATGCCGACACTCGCTACTTGCGGTTGCGAATAGGTGCACATGGGAACGCTGTTATAATCGAATGGATGAGTATCGATACCGGCGATCTTTTCAATGCAAATAATACCTTCGTGAGAAGCGACATGCGCTAATAAAGGCGTCCCGATAACGTCTCCGATGGCGTAAATCCCTTTAACATTCGTCTCGTACCATTGATTAACTTTTATAAAGCCGTTTTCCGCAGCTATGCCCAATGCATCATCATAGATATTCTCAATATTGCCGCCAATACCGACCGCCATCAAAGCTTTATCGGCATTAACTGTTATTATTTCTCCGTTTTTATTAAGTCGTGCCTCAACGCCGTTTTCTAGCGTTTTCAAACTTTCCAATGTTGTTGCAATGTGAACTTTTATTCCTTGTTTTTTAAAATTCTTTTGCAAAATATCGGTGATTTCGTCGTCTCCGCCTGGCAGTAAATGATCAAGCATTTCTACGATATGTACTTTTGAGCCGAGAGCGTTATAAAAATAGGAAAATTCCACGCCGATTGCGCCTCCGCCGATAACGAGCAGCGATTCGGGCTGCTCTTGCAAGGTCATTGCCTCTTTTGCGTTAATGATGTTATCGCTGTCAATCTCAATGCCCGGTATGGATTTTGCGTGCCCTCCAGTAGAAATAATGATATTTTCAGCCTCTATCACTTCAGTATTGCCGTCGTTTGTTGCAACCTCCACCGTTTTTGATACGGTGATTTTACCGCTGCCGTAAATTACGTCGATGCCGTTTTTCTTCATTAAAAAATCAACGCCTTTGGAGTTCATGTCGGCAACGCGTCGGCTGCGTTTGATGATTTTTCCAAAATCATGCGATATGGAATCGACAACAAGACCGAATTCTTTAGCGCGTTTAATTTCATACATTAAATCCGCGCTTTTCAATAACGCTTTGGTGGGGATGCAGCCCCAGTTTAAGCAGACGCCGCCCAATTTATCTTTTTCAATTATAGCCGTTTTCATTTTTAACTGCGACGCTCTTATGGCGGCCACATATCCGCCTGGGCCCGAGCCGATAATAACAACATCATAAGCTTTTGACATAATTAAGACCTTTTATAAAATTGTTTTTTATAGTGTTATAATTGCAAATTATCCACCTTGTGGTTTTCTCTCTTCCTTTTTTTTTAAAGCGAGTGGCCGGTGATAAAGTTAAAAATATTTTACTTGGTAACATTCTCTCATTTCTTCACCTTGTTAGACTGTATTTTAACCTTTTATTATTCCCTCACTCACCATAGGAAATTTATCATTTGATATTCAAACCGATAGAAAAATCAATTTAACAGCATAACTCTACTCAAACGATTTTTTGTTTTATCGCGCTTGTAGAATTATCGCAATGACAGATATATCATTGTATCAACCGATTTACAAAGCGATGTTTTTGTACTGCTTTATTCCCCTGAAATCAACGATGGCAAACTGTTCGAAATATTCCTGTAGTAAATCCAGCGTTTCGTCAAGATAGGCATCCTCGATATCGTACGGACAAAAAAATACGGCCAGCGCTTCTTTGGTATTATCGTTCAAAGAGGTGCGTTTGGAATCGGCGGTTGGATTACCGAAAACGCCTTTGTTATCTTTTAAAATTAATTTATTTTCGGCATGAATCAAGGGTTTGTTGATGCCCTCGTATGTTTCCTCTTTCTTGCCGGTATCCAATGTGACATTTCCTATAATTTTAGCCGTATCATATAAGCCCATGGGTAAATGAAAACGGGCGGAAACAAGGTTGCCGAAATCCACGGCAATATTTATACGGTATAAAGGATTGCCTTTTAAGATACGTCTTATCAGCGCTTCGGAAGACGGTCGATAACGTGTCGGTTCCCAGCCGACGGCGCGATACATACGGCGCACAAGACTTACGGTTTCATCTTCTGCCGGACGCTTGTCTTTAAATTTTTTAAGCAAAAATTTTTTTATGGTGTTAAATTCTCGTTCAAAGTCCGGATTGGAGCTTGCCAAATCTATATCCGAAGCCTTTAATATGCCCAGCTTGATACCTTTTATTTTTTGAAGTGTATCGTGATTTATATAAAATTCCATTATTTGTACGCGCCGTTAATGAGTTGAATTGAAAATTTATATACGCAAATTGCTTAATAACAGCCGCATCCATCATCAATTTGCGGAAATGCGTTTTTAACTTCTATGTGACGTCATTTTTTAGAAAGAGATTTTTCTCCCTTTTCATCTTTGATCAATCCCATTTCAATGCGTACTTTTTCTTCGATTTCCGAAAATATATCGGGATTCTCTTTGAAGAAACGTTTAACATTTTCGCGTCCCTGACCGAGACGGGTCTCGCCGTAGGAGAACCAGGTGCCCGATTTTTGCACGATGCCGTAATTAACGGCCTGATCCAATACATCGCCTTCTTTTGATATCCCCTGAGAATACATAATATCGAATTCGGCTTCCCTGAAGGGAGGCGCCATCTTGTTTTTAACTACTTTAACCCGCGTGCGGTTGCCCATGATCTCGTTGGCTTCTTTAATAGTCGCGATACGGCGGATATCCATACGAATCGATGTGTAAAATTTGAGCGCCCGTCCTCCGGTTGTGGTTTCCGGGTTGCCGAACATCACGCCGATTTTTTCACGTATTTGATTGATAAATATAACGCTGGTATTGGATTTGCTTACCGTACCCGTGAGTTTGCGCAGAGCCTGCGACATCAATCGCGCCTGCAAGCCCATATGCGAATCGCCCATTTCACCCTCAATTTCGGCTTTGGGCACCAAAGCGGCAACGGAATCAATGATAATCACATCAAGCGCGCCGCTGCGCACCAAGGTTTCAACAATTTCAAGTGCCTGTTCGCCATGATCCGGTTGACTGACAAGCAAATTTACCGTATCCACGCCGATTTTTTTGGAATAAGTCGGGTCGAGGGCATGTTCCGCATCCACGAAAGCGGCCAGACCTCCCGATTTTTGCGCTTCGGCTACAACATGTAGGGCAAGGGTGGTTTTACCGGATGATTCCGGACCGTATATTTCAATAATGCGGCCTCTGGGAACGCCGCCGATACCCAAAGCAAAGTCCAGAGATATTGATCCGGTCGGGATGACCTCCGCTTCTACTACAGCCCGATCTCCGAGCCGCATTATAGAGCCTTTACCGAATTGACGCTCTATTTGCGCTACGGCCACGTCGACCGATTTAACTTTATTATCTTTAGTATCCATATTGACTCCAATGATTAAAAAAGGTTATGTTTGTTGTTTGCTATATGTTATCGGAATTGCAAATAATTATTTAAATTATCA
>CAYRJN010000279.1:0-3638 GCA_964424545.1 uncultured Calditrichaceae bacterium | reverse complement strand
AATCATTGACAACGGATCGCCTATAATATCGGAAAGAATCAAGCCGAGCGTTTGCGCCGGATGGATTCGATGCGCCAAGCGTCCGCCTTTTATAAGGGAAAGCTCTTTCCTTAGCGTATTAATCTCCTCTATGGAAGCGCCGCAAGCTAACAACGATTGATTTAACGCCGTCAAATCCTCAAGGGTTATGCTCGGAACTAACGCTTCCAACAACGACGACCCTCCGCCGCTAATCAGCACGATCGCCAAATCATCTTTTCCGGCTTTATCGGCAATTTCCAATACTCTACGGCCGGCAAACAGACTGTTGTTATCCGGTAGGGGATGCCCGGATTCATAAATATCGATCATTTTGAGATTTTGCCCGTAACCGTATTTAACGGAAACGAATCCTTCCGCAATCCTATCGCCAAGCAATTCCTCTATCGCTTTAGCCATTGGCGCGGCGCCTTTTCCAGCGCCGAGAATATAGATATTTTTAAAACGCGATAAATCAAAACGCTTTTTATCCTCAACCGTTAAAATATTTCCGTTTAACGATATATGGTCTTTTACCAAGGTATAGGGATCAACGGCTTGCAAGGCCGCGTGAATCATTTTCTGCGCATTCAAATTCGTTTTATTCATGGACAGCGCTCTTAATGGATCGCGAACTTAATAATAACAACTATCGTAAACGCTAAAAATAACAATAAAGCGCATTTATTGCAAACAATGCAGATTACAAATTATCATTCCGTCAATCAAACAGTATATTGCATTTTCAATTATTACCGATATTCAGTATATTAACGTAAAAAAACGAAAGGAGTATAATGGGCAAACGACCGTCATGGGATCAATATTTTATCGAGCTGGTTGACAAAGTCGCCGAACGCGCTACCTGCGACCGCGGTAAGAGCGGTTGCGTTATCACCAAAGAAAAACGTATCCTTTGCACCGGATATGTTGGTTCGCCGCCCGGATTTCCCCATTGCGACGACGTGGGACATCTTTTTAAAAAGGTAGTAAACGAAGACGGCTCGGTCAGTCAGCATTGCGTACGTACAATTCACGCCGAACAAAACGCCATCGCCCAAGCCGCGCGTTACGGTATTGCACTGGAAGATACTACGCTCTACTGCACGATGGAGCCTTGCCGCGTTTGCGCCATGCTGATTATCAGCGTGGGCGTTAAACGGGTAGTTGCAAAAAGGAAGTATCATGCGGCACAGGAAACGCGCGATATGTTTAAACAGGCCGGGATAGAATTGATTGTTATGGAAAACAAAGTGGAACGTTATCCCGACCAATAGCGAAACCTAAGCGATCCAAACGGATTTTATATTTACAAATTCTTTAATACCGTAATGCGATAATTCGCGTCCGTAACCCGATTTTTTAACGCCGCCGAATGGCAAACGCGGATCGGATTTGGTCATACCGTTAATAAAAACGGCGCCCGATTCTATCTTACGCGCCAGTCGCTTGCCGCGCTCGATATCCCGCGTCCAAATGCTGCCGCCGAGACCGTAAACAGATTCGTTGGCCACGTCCAGCGCTTCTTCTTCATCTTTCACAGGAATAATGGCGGAAACAGGACCGAAAGTTTCTTGTTCGTAAACGGCCATTCCTCGTTTCACTTCGCTCAATACCGTGGGTTGATAGAAACATCCAGGGCCTTCTATGCGTTTACCCCCGACCAACAGCTTTGCGCCCGCCTTTATCGATTGTTGAACCTGTTCATCCAATTCCTCCACCAAATCCGGTCGCGCCAACGGACCGACTTCCGTCGCTTCATCCAAGGGATCGCCCACTTTCATCGCGTTCATAATGGCAGCCTGCTGTTCCTCAAACTCTTTTAAGCGCGATTCTACCACGATAAAACGTTTGGCGGCAATGCAGCTTTGTCCTGCATTCAGCATTCTTGCCTGTGCGCTTGTATGAACGCAGCCCGGAATATCGGCGTCTTCCAAAACGATAAAAGGATCGGAACCGCCCAATTCCAAAACGGTTTTTTTGATTTCGCCGCCGGCTATTTCAGCCGTTCTACTGCCCGCATATTCGCTGCCGGTTAAAGTAACGGCTCTTATATAGTCATTGCGGATCACGCCTTCAACCATTAATGAAGGAATAAGCACGGTTCGGAAAAGGTCTTCGGGAAAACCTGCTTTACGAAAAATATCTTCGATCAGCAACGCGCTTCCGGGTACATTGGAAGCGTGTTTCAATACCGCGCCGTTCCCGGCCATTAAAGCCGGCGCGGCAAAACGGAATACCTGCCATAAAGGAAAATTCCAAGGCATCACGGCCAGCACAACCCCGATGGGATCGAAAGCGACATAGCTAATCGAAGCGTCCGTTTCAATAATCTCGTCTTTTAAAAATTGTTCTGCGTTATCGGCGTAATAATCGCACACCCAAGCGCATTTTTCCACTTCGGCCCGTGATTCCCTGATGATTTTACCCATCTCCATGGTCATTAAACGGGCATATTCCTCCTTGTTATCGCGCAGAATTTGCGCTGCGGAATGCATCTTTTCAGCGCGATCGTTAAAGGCGATGTCGCGCCATCGCTTAAAAGCCTTGTGTGTTTTTTCGATAATTTGCGCCGTTTCCGCCGCGCTATGTTCTTTATATTCTTTGATTATATGATTGGTGGCCGGATTAATCGATTTCATCACTCCCTCCGAAAGATTATCATATTAATTATTTTAAATATTTTTTTGTAATGATAAAATAATTATGCTAATTTTATAAATACTCATCATAAATTTAATATTTATCAAAAATAAAGGCAATGTTTAATTTTGAATTTGTAAGAGGTGTTTATATTGTCCCAATTGGAATACAACAGAATTATCCAAGGCGATTGTTTGGAAATTATGCAAAAACTACCTGATAGTTGCGTTGATTTAATTATTACCTCACCCCCATATAACTTAAAAAATTCTACAGGCAACGGCATGAAAGACGGAAGGGGAGGGAAATGGAAAAATGCGGCTTTAGTGAATGGATATAAAAACCATAAAGACAATATGCCTCATACAGAATATGTCTCGTGGCAGCGCGCTTGTATATCTGAAATGATGCGTTTAATTCCTGAAGACGGCGCCATTTTCTATAACCATAAATGGCGCGTTCAAAACGGTTTACTCCAAGATCGATATGATATTGTTAAGGGATTTCCTGTAAGACAAATAATTATCTGGAAAAGAAAGGGAGGGATTAATTTTAATCCAGGATATTTTTTACCGACCTATGAAGTAATCTATTTAATTGCAAACAAAAAATTTCGATTAATTCCTAAAGCAAATGCTTATGGCGATGTGTGGGAATTTAAACAAGAAACTAAAAATCCTCATCCTGCCCCCTTTCCAGTCGATTTAATTGACCGAATTATTTCATCTACTTATGCAAAAACAATTTTGGATCCATTTATTGGCTCCGGCACTACAGCAATTTCCGCGCTAAAAAACAACAGGCAATACATTGGCATTGAATTGTCAGCGGAATATGTAAAAATGGCAGAAGAAAGAATTTTAAATTTTGAAAAACAAGGAAGATTAAAATTCGAATGGAAAGAGACAGCAATATAAAAGAAAGGCTCTACTGGGTTTCTTGTGGGTAAAGTTCCAATTTACCAAGGAAAAACAGTA
>CAYRJN010000278.1:0-3639 GCA_964424545.1 uncultured Calditrichaceae bacterium | reverse complement strand
ATCGGCGGATTAATTTTTGCTATGATTACCATTTTTAAAAAGGAATGGTCGCCTATCACTGCTCCGATTTACGCCCTTCTCGAAGGATTGGTTCTCGGAGGCATTTCTGCAATATTGGAAGTAAACTATCCCGGGATTGCGTTACAAGCAGTCAGTTTAACTTTCGGCGTCCTGTTTTCGCTTTTGCTGGCTTATCAATCCGGTAAAATTCGTGCAACGGAAAAATTTAAAAGGGGCGTTATTATTGCCACAGGAGGTATTTTTGTCGTTTATCTCGTTAGTTTTATTCTCAGTTTTTTCGGAATGGGCAATTTGGCAATTTTCGGATCGGGCTTGATGGGTATCGGCTTTAGTTTGATTGTTGTTATTGTCGCATCGTTAAATTTGATACTCGATTTTGATTTTATTGAAAACGCCGCAAGAGAAGGTTATCCAAAATTCGTAGAATGGTACGGCGCTTTTGGTTTAATGGTAACCTTAATATGGCTGTATATAGAGATTTTACGGTTGTTAAGCAAACTGCGCAATAATTAAAAGCTCATCTTTGTAAATTGATTGTTAAAATCGTCATATCTGTAATGGCGGTTCAAATACATTTCATTTTAAAAGAATTATAAAAAGAAGGCGGTAAAAATACCGCCTTCTTTTATTTACATTTCATTTGTTTCGTTCTGCTTTTCATAAAGCTCTTCGTATTCAAGCGGATGATGATGTTTTAAATTTTCTTCCGTTGTCTTACCGTCAAGAAACGTTAAATTCATGGGGTATAAATCCGGATGATAAATAACAAAGAACCAGTGCCAAATAAGAATAGCCAATGTCGCCAACCAGGCTTCATAATAATGAATAACTTCGGATGTTTCAAAAATCCACACGGGCAGAAAACGCATAAAAAATTCAGGGAACCACAATATTAAACCGGTAGCGCCCATCACGACAACGCCCCAAATTAACGCTAAATATTCCGCTTTTTCCGCATAATCAAAGCGCCCCTGAAGCGGTCTCTTATCGCTGAGGTAAAGATGAAATTTAATATTTTGAACAAGATTGGTTATATCGTCTATTGTCGGCATTAAGGCCATAATATCGCGTCGGCCTTTTTTGGTAAATACCAAGTAGAACAGCTGCACAATGGAAATACTTCCCATAATGACCGCCGCAGTACGATGGATTGTTCCGCGTATAACTTCCGTCATTCCTATACTGTGTAATAATTGCACCCAGCCCGCTTCGGGAAATTTAAGGGCAAAGCCGGTTATCGCTAATGTTGTAAAGCTGGCAACCATCAAAATATGCTGATAAACTTCAAACGGTTGAAAACGCTGCACCATTCGTCCCTGTTTTTCTTCTTTGCGTTTGCGCCGGATAAAATAAAATAAAATAATTAAATTGTGTAAAAACATACCTCCGATTACAATGATAATCATCCAAATATAGATATTTTTAAAAATATAGGCTATCGGATTGCGAGAATGCATATCAACGGGATGCACTTCTATTTTTGCGAAACGCGGCGTTACTCTTTTATGACATTTGGAACAGGTTTTTACCAAATTCGCCTGATTAACGCTGGATTTTTCATCGATTTTTGAGCGTATAGCATGGGTTTCATGACAGCTGGTACACGTAGCCGCATTGGGGTCCCCTTTTAGCACGGCTAAGCCGTGATAACTTTTCATATATGATTCAAAACGTCTTGGATCTAAACCGAAATTTTTCATTAAAGTAGAGTTGGAGTGACAACTGGCGCATAAATTAGTCGCCTGTAACAAACGGTTTGTAGGCGATTGGGCGTCTGTCGTCACCTGAATATTATGCTCGCCGTGACAATTTGTACATGTAGGCGATTCATAATGTCCGCCTTTTATGGAAGCCCAGTGAATACTCTCTTCATATTCCGTCTTTTCATCTTCATGACATTCGCCGCAGGTTTCGGCTATGTTATGCTTATTTAATTTGGCCTTGCCGTTCATTACCGCTAAAATATCATGACTGCCGTGACATTCCGTACAAGTAGGCGCATCGCCCATAGGATCAGCTTCCAATGCTTTGCCGTGTACGCTGTTGCGATACGTTTTTATCGGATCAAGATTTCTTCGAAACCCTATTCGCCGCATTACTTCCGGCTTACTATGACATTCTCCGCAAGTTGTGGCCAAATTAGTAGGGTAAATTGTGGAAGCCGTATCGTCTACCGATAAAATGTTATGCTTACCATGACAATCCGCACATTGTGCTGTATGCAATCCCTCGTAACCGTCCTGTAAGGCGTGAATACTATTTTTGTATTCTTCTTGCTCGTCTTCATGACAATCGGCGCAATTTACTTTTTTAACGGGTTCATCAAAATCCTCATCCAGATGGGCGGCCGGAACAGTATGACAATCCGTACACTCCATATCTTCATGGACGGAATTACTTAAATGATCTTCATCGACATAAAGTGAAATTTCAGTAGAATCATCGCGTATCATCGAAAGATCTTTTTCGCCGTGGCAATCCAGACAATCCTCGTTACTCTGAGCCAACGCAAAAGAAGACAGTAAAGCGAGAAGAACAATTTTAGTTATAAATTTCACTATCAGCTCCTTTATTTAATTTGAAAAATTTATATATTATTAACAATACCGCTAACACTTATAAATGAATTTTTGGACATACCATAGAAATTAATGACAAACTCGGAAAAAGAATAACAGAATTGCAAATAATTATTTAAATCTAAAATATTCGATTTCTGCTTATTTTATCAATAGTTTTATTTGTTTATGCCTATAATAGATACACCTTATTTCATTTTTCAACATAATATCGTAATAAGTTTATATTTTGTAGAAAAAGTTAACAATCCAAAAAGATCAAAGCAAACCAAATCTAAAAAAAAACCGAAATCTTTTCTAAATAGATTTCGGAATTTTTTCTCAATATAGCGGCATAAAAAAATTGGGATTACAAATTATGACATGACGCGCATGTAGCTTCGCCTTGCGTATGACAGACCATGCAATTGTCAAAATCTGCTCGTCCTTCTTGCGCATGAAGCTCGCCGCTCCATGAAGGCAATGAATGATTAGCCGGAATAACATAATTTACCTGCGTATGACATTCCCTGCAATAATCCAATCCTTGATGGCAATTTTCGCAATTACTCTCACGCATCGAAAAACTGATAGAATGCGTGCTGATAAATTCGGGCGCATGTGCTTGATTAAAAAGATTTGCCCCGTTATGACAATCGATACAATATGATTTTTTATGACAAGAATTACATGTTTGGTCACCGGTTTCGCTCTCCATGCCATGCTGGCTAATCCATGCCTGGGCGTGATTATCGGGCGTAAGTGTTTCATTCGTTGCATGACACTTATAGCACCCGGCAATCGTTGCCGGCGTCTCATGGCAGTTCATACAATCGACCATCACAGGAAGATGGATATTTCCCGAAACGGATTCTTTTTCGTTAATACCTTCATGGCATTTCAGACAGGAAACCCCTTCGATGATATGTCTTTTATGGTTAAATTTCGGGCTGTATTTTTCAATACGAGGCAATACGATACGCTTTTCCTTGGAATTTTCATGACACATGGAACAATCATCCTGCGCATCTTCATGACAGTCAAAACAGGTGGACATTTT
>CAYRJN010000277.1:0-3651 GCA_964424545.1 uncultured Calditrichaceae bacterium | reverse complement strand
ATGAATTTCCGTTTTCCGGAATTTGATGACCAAAAATTGATTCCGACCCTTCTACCGGGTTAATACACCAGCGGTCAATAGTATTCAATCCCTTGCTCATTGTGACAATTTTTTGGGGAGAGCCATGTCCAAACCAAAACCAAAAACCATAATGATTATTAAACTCATTAATTATATCACAACCCGTAGGTGATGTTGGATTTGACGCATCTCCGCTTGGATATTCTTCAATAATTTCATTGGAAAAAGAGACAGGTAAATGGCTTGATACTTGCACAGCTTGATTAGGGTTATAATTAGCTTGCATCTCGTCTGAAACCATCATAAGTGTTTTTGTTAAATAGGAATAATCTCCTTTTCCAGGATATTGTTCATAAAGTATGACTTTATCCGTCCATTTTTCAATGTCCGTTGAGCTGCTGCATAACAAACGTCCGACATAAATCTCTGGGCCATAATCAGGACTATCACCATTTGATCCCGCCGGTTCTCCAAAGTAAGAATCACCGTCAACATTCCAGTCACCGTTAAAATCACTGAAATATAAATCTGCAGGTATAGAATAATCACTACTATGATTGGTTGTTGAGGCATTGCCATAACGGATTGGAACCACATTATAATCGCCACCCATCAAAACATACGACGCTATGCCGGCCGTATAGGAATCTTTTAAATATTGTCTAATGGCGCCGGCATCATCCGTTATGCCTGATGTATAATCCGTCGTATAATTTGCGAGGATATCTTCTACGGTTACTATACCCGAATTATACCCTTTTCTATTTTTCCAGTCGATCAATCTGTTAAAACTGTTTTTTAAGGCGTTTGAGGTAATAATCGTGTATTCATAAAAAGGCAAAGGTCCGCTTGATATTTTGCCCAAATCGTTTGATATTTCATCTTGAGGTATGTCTTCGGGATTTACCACAATACTTTTCAGCAATTCTCTTTTCGCGGCGCTTTCCGCGGCATTATGTCGATTGACATTTATGGATCCTTTTGCGCCGGTTGTTAATTCAATTTCATATTGAATATTTGTATAAAATAAAATTTTATTTTCCATTGGAAAATATTGAAGAGGATAGAGGGCTATGGTAAGGATATGTTTATCGCCGTCAAACCAGTTATGATCTATTATTTTTATCGGCTTAATCGGATACGGCTTGTTCGCTTTATATATTTTTTCATCAGGCGCTGAAAAAGGTATATCTATATCTTCAATCGTTGTCGGCCTGTCCGGTTGAGCTGGAAAAATCGGTCTATTAATTTTTATTGTTTTTTTATCGCTTGAAATAATTCTTATGTCTTGAGCCGTTTTATCGGTCGGAATTATTATATTAATATATTTAACGGGAATATTCGGAGCGCCGGGAATACCCTCATTAAAATAGCCTTCTAAATGTATAAGACTGTATTTAGCGTTATCTTTTGCATTCTTCTCAATAACATTTAATTTCGAATCGCATCTAAAATCAAATGTGTCGGAAGCTTTTATAAAATGTACATTAAACAGACCGATTAATAAGAACATTAACAAATACTTATTTTTTTTAAGGTTCATAATTTTTCTCCGGTTTTAAATTAATGGGTTATTTTAGAAATTTATTGAAATATTACCGGAAAATGTTTACTTTATCGGAATAAAAGAGGAAGATAAACGTTATAAACATTGTCCGGTAATGATCCTGATAAGGGTAAAACGGACGAATGCCCGGGGAATGTGCCAGCATAACCCCGGGCTTTATTTATATATTTTTCATAATAAAGCCTCCTCTCTTATACTATAAAAAAATATTTAAACTTCCATGCCGCTTTTTATAATTAGAGCGGTTATCTCAATAACAGCATTTTTTTATTTAATACCATATCTCCAGCCTTAAAGCGGTAAAAATAAACGCCCGAAGCGACGTTATGACCTTGTTTGTTTTTTCCGTTCCAAATGGTTTTATACTTACCGCTTACATGCTTCCGGTTTACTATCGTCTTTATCAATTTACCGTTTATATCATAAATTTCAATCCGAACAAAAACAGGTTTGCTTACTTGATAATTAATTACCGTTGACGGATTAAATGGATTGGGATAGTTTTGAAATAATTTAAAATTTATTATCGTTTGATTATTCTGTTTTTCTATTGACAAATATTCCTTATATGAATAGAGATAGATTATTCCGGTATTATCAGGATGTTTTAGAGGAGCAAAAACGAAAAAATCGTCAAAACCGTCTCCATTAAAATCACCAATAATATCCGAAATTTTCGAGTATTCATCCCATTTATGTTCGCCTTCCAATTTATAGTCATAAATTGTATCCAATTCGGAACTCCCGTAGTGCAAAAAAGAAGCTCCAACCATAATATCGTTATCATTAATATATTGGGTATCATTTGCTAAAAAATCATTTAAGCCGTCATTATCTATATCTCCGCCGGCCCCAATAGATTCCGGCCCCGTAAGTGTAAAAATAACATTAGGGAATTCATAAAAAGATGAATAGTACCATGGTGAAGTGATGCAAAATTCATCTTTACCATTCCCATTAATATCGCCAATATTTTTTATAATATGTCCAAAATTTTTTCCATTTTCAGCAACAAAAACACTATCGGCAATAGAATCCATATCGGCAGCCCCGTAATATAAACAAACTCTGCCGGAACTAACGGCGCCAATTGTATCGGCATAACCGGGATCGCCAATTAAAATATCATCATACCCGTCGTTATTAACATCGCCTATTCCGCTTATCGTCTCCCCGAATGTTGCCTCGCTGTTTTGATCAATAAAGGGTGAGTGAGTAAAAGTAACAAAAGGTTCGCTGCTTATTGAATCTCCGCCGAGGTAAACAAATACATAGCTGATACCGTTTGTCCAATTATAAGTAGCCGCAATGGCGAAGTCATTATAACCGTCTCCGTTAACATCGCCTATCGGTTCCACTTTTTTTGAAAATATCTGATCCAAATATTTTACCGAATATAAAAACGATTTGCATGTATCAAGGCTGTTACTGCCGCCGAAAAACAGATAAATATTTGATATACGGCCCTGAAAACCGGTGGAATAACGTCTTTCCCCTATAAGTAAATCGTCAAATCCGTCATTATTCACGTCGCCCGGGCAGAGTACAAACCCTCTGTTATTGCCAAAAGTATAGTCGGCTTTTAGTTCGAAATTTTCATTACCGAGATATATTTTAACGCTGTCGGTAAATGAAACAACAAAATCCGCGTATCCGTCGCCGTTAATGTCGCCGGCGCCTCTGGCGTAAATTATTTTACTTACGGAATCGCCCATAAGCGTGTTTACCAAATACAAACTGTCCTGCGCATAGGAAAGAGCCGCTAATAGGAATATTGTTGCTATTGATTTTTTCATTTTTTATCATTCCTTTCCTTGTTAATCCGTTCACTAAATAGCGCTATATTTTGTTTTATTTCATTTTTTTGCATTACATGGTTTTTTTGGATTTTTAAATTGTTGGTATTATTATAAACAAAGGAAAATTAAGATGCAAGAAAAAAATTACGTAAGTGTTTTTTTTTTTTGAAGTTAGAAGGCTTTTTAAATGAGGTCTATATACTTTTGCTTATTAAGCGGCTAAGCCGTATCGCTTAAAAATACCGGGATTTAATCTCTGAAAA
The DNA here is from genome assembly GCA_964424545.1 of uncultured Calditrichaceae bacterium. Lineage (GTDB taxonomy): Bacteria > Calditrichota > Calditrichia > Calditrichales > Calditrichaceae > JAUVIB01. Next base: position 1 of record CAYRJN010000277.1, on the reverse strand, counting down.
T
>CAYRJN010000276.1:0-3652 GCA_964424545.1 uncultured Calditrichaceae bacterium | reverse complement strand
CTCCAATGTTTATAGGTTTTTATTTAACTTACACTACTGCGAAACTTGAGTAAATATATATTAACTTTAAAACGGTAAGATATGGGTCCAACAGTCGTTGAAATATATCATAAAAATTTAATTCATAATTTAAATTTGATTCGTACAAATCTCCCGGGCGTTAAAGTGATGGCCATTGTTAAAGCCAACGCTTACGGCCACGGTGATATTGAAATATCACGCACATTACGAGACAATAAGATTGATTATTTTGGCGTTGCCTTTCCTGAAGAAGGCATCAAATTAAGAGAAGCCGGTATAAAAACGCCCATCTTGGTTTTGGGCGCTCAATTATCGGAATATTTTGAGCTTCATTTGAGATATAATCTCGATATTTCCATTGCCGATCCCTATCAAATCCCGCTTTTGAAAGATGTGTGCCGCAAGACAAACAATAAAGCTAACGTTCATATAAAGATTGATACGGGCATGAACTGTGTCGGATTTTCTCATAAAATTTTTTTCAAATGCGCTGAAAAGATATTTGATGAACCTTATTTTAACGTTGTGGGCATATATACCCATTTTTCAAGCGCCGACGAAGAAGATTTAAGTTTTACCATGCTGCAATTAGAACGATTCAATAAAATACAAAAAATTATAAAAGCCAAATACCCGCATATTCTTTTTCATACGGCTAATTCCGCAGCGGTTATGCAGGCGCCGCAAAGTCATTTTGATATGGTTCGTCCGGGTACAATGCTATACGGTAATCCACCGGATCCTGACTTTAAACTGTCGTGGGATCTACGGGAAGTAATGCGGTTTATTTCCAAGGTAAGCCTCATTCGTGAACTTGAAGAAGGCGCAGCCGTAAGTTATAATCGCAAATATATTGCAAAAAAGAGAATGAAAGCGGCTCTTATTGCCGCCGGTTATGCGGACGGATATAATCGTTATCTTTCCAACAGGGGTCAAGTTCTTATACAGGGTAAACGTTACAACGTAATCGGAAATGTTTGCATGGATCGGTTTCTTGTCGATATCCAAAATAATCCCGATATAAAAATCGGAGATGAAGTTGTGCTTCTCGGTAAGCAAGGCATGGATCATCTGAAAATTGCCGACGTTGCTCGGCAAATAAAAACCATTCCGTATGATATAACTTGCCAAATATCAAAACGCGTTCCGAGATTACATATTAAAGCTTAGTACGCTGTTAATATGGCTATAAAATTTAATTTTTTTCGAAAATAGTTGTCTTTTTATAATTTAATCAATATTTTATTAACGCTAATAAACAATAAGAGGACTTTTGATATGAAAAATTTATTATTGATATTCTTTTTTCTCTTTTTTATCAGAACGCAAGCGCAGGTTCTAAAAATTGACGCAAAAGTTGAATTTTCCCATTTGAATGACGATCAGCGCAACCAATTAGAGAACCTTGAGGAAAAGATAGAAGAATACTATAATAACTTCGATTGGGTTGACGACGAATATGAATATGATGTTAACGGTAACGTTCATATTATCATTGAAACCGTTCAGCAAAAAGCCTATGAACGCGTTTATAAAGCGCAATTTTTAATCTCGACGGAATCCGGTGAAAATTTCTACGATAAAAACTGGATGTTCCCTTACGAATCCAGCACCCCGCTCGATCATAGTAATCCGCAATTCGATCCTTTAACGGATTTATTAAACTTTTATGCCTATTTGGTTTTAGGGGGCGAATTGGATGATATCGATATTTTCCTCGGCTCTCCCCTATACGAACACGCCTTAAGCATCGCTAACAGAGCGATGATGAGCAACTATCCTCAGGGCTGGAATACGAGAGTGGAAAACTTACAAAAAATAACCAATATCCGCACCAGACCGTTACGCGAAATTAAGCCCGATTTTTTTGCCGCCGTATCGCTTCTAAACGACGGCGAAGATAGCGAAGCTTTTAAATATGCCGAAAAGGCGCTGAAGGGCATTCAGGAAACCTTTAATAATCAGCCTAATAATTACTATTTACGTATTTTTCTCGATGCCCACTATAATGAATTGGCCATGCTTTTTAGCGGACACAATGAATACCTCGATATATTGATTAATATTGATAGTAAACATCGCGAAACTTACAGAGGACAAAAGAATTAAGAGGTAGATATAAATTAAAAAAGGCTTATCCTTAAGCAAATAAACCTTTTTTACGTCAAACTGTGTTTAAACAAAAAGAGTTTTTTTTAAACCAATAAAATCGGACAATAACGCTATTTCGTCCGTTACCGTTCAAACGGTGATTATACCTTCAGTTTTATGAATTTACGTTTACCTACTTTAAGTATCTGTCCGTTTTCTATAGTAATTTCATAAAAAGGATCGATTATTTTTTCGCCGTTTATGGATACCGCCCCACCTTGTACAAGCCTTCTTGCCTGTCCCTTGGAATCGGCTGTTTTTGTATATATAATCAGCTCATCAATACGCATCGTCGTAGCTTCTATTTTCACTTCCGGAATTTCATCGGGTAAATCTTTTTTGGCAAAAATATTCTCAAACTCCTTCTCTGCCCTCGCGGCTGCATCAGCGCCATGATACATTCGGACAATAGTGCGTCCGAGATACTTTTTAACATCGCGCGGATTAACATCGTTGTTTTGCAAATCCTCTATAATTTTTTTCAATTCATGTGCGTCAATATCGGTAATCAGCTCAAAATAACGATAAATCAGATTATCCGGAATAGACATGGTTTTCCCATAAATCTCTTTAGGCGATTCGTCAATACCGATATAATTACCAATGGATTTACTCATCCGCTGTTTACCGTCCAATCCTTCCAGCACCGGCAGCGTTAAAATCACCTGCGGTTCCTGTCCGTATTCTTTCTGAATATGACGGCCGATTACGAGATTAAATTTTTGTTCGGTAGCGCCCAGTTCCACATCGGCTTTGATCATCACCGAATCGTAACCCTGCATCAACGGATAGAAAAATTCGTGAATGCTGATGGGCTGTTGACTTTTAAAACGATTGGCAAAATCATCGCGTTCCAGCATGCGCGCCACGGTAAATTTTGCCGCCAGCCCCATTACCTGATCAAAAGGCATTTTTTTAAACCACTCTCCGTTGAAACGGATCTGCGTTTTATCTTTATCGAGTATTTTGAAAAATTGTTCCTGATAAGTTTGGGCGTGCTCCATTACCTGTTCATGCGAAAGCCGCGGCCTTGTGCTGTTCTTTTCGCTGGGATCGCCCACCATAGCCGTATAATCGCCGATTATCACTACAACCTGATGTCCTAATTCCTGAAAATGACGCAATTTCCGAATACCTACCGTATGACCGAGATGTATATCCGGAGCGGTAGGATCGAATCCCTGCTTTATGATCAAAGGTTTGTCCTCTTTAATCGAACGTTCGATTTTTTTCACCAGCTCGTCTTCCGGCAATATTTCAACCGCCGCCCGTTTTATTAAATCCATTTGTTCATTCAATGAAGGAAACTTCATCAATCGTTCTCCATAATTTTCTAATAAGAATATTTATCTTGCCGCTGCATTTCCCGTTTTTGATCGCGTTCGGCAATAGCGGCGCGTTTATCATATTTATGTTTTCCTCTCGCCAATCCGATCTCAATTTTAATTAAATGCCCCTTAAAGTAAATTTTAAGCGGCAC
>CAYRJN010000275.1:0-3662 GCA_964424545.1 uncultured Calditrichaceae bacterium | reverse complement strand
CAAATAACAAAGTTTTTTCGCTTTAAAAAGTACCAAATCGCCTGAACCAATACAAAATTTGTGTATATTTCCGCCAATAATCAAAAAGCAGTCATAGATTAAAAGATAATAAAATTTACCTATTTGTAATTGCCATTTGTATTAATTAACTTTGCACCATTATGTTTTAATAGCAATCAATTAACGAAACAATTTTCACAAACAAAAATAAAGGCGCTTATGATGAAAAAACCATTTACTGCGGCAACTATCATGTTCTTAATGATGCTGATGATCAATAATCAATGTCTTGCGCAACCTCAAACCGTAAAGCATTATGTGCTGGAAGAAGAGATTCTGGAGCATAATCAATTGCCCTTAAATCCCTACCCGCCGTTCGGTTTGTTAAGCGGTTATATTACCTATCCCAATCAATTCTACGGCAGTAAAAATTTCAGTATTGATAAACGCAAGATTAAAATACTTGTGGCTGAAAATGAATATCTGAAAATCGGCATGGCGCCCGATTACGGCGGAAGATTATGGTTTGTATACGATAAAATCAGACATAAGGAAGTTATCCACCGAAATTATAAAACGGCCAAATTTTACAATGCCGGCATGGGCTATCAATATCTCGGCGGCGGACTGGAACTGAATATTCCCAATGCCCATTCGCATACCAATGCCCGTAAAAGAGATTGTGTCATACGGGAAAACGGCGACGGTTCGGTTTCCCTGATTATGAGCAATACCGAAAAGATCGGCCGCCTGCATTGGAGCGTCAGTTTTACCTTATCGCCGGGCGAAGCCAGAATAAAACAAGACGTAAGACTGGCCAATGAATCGCCTTTGGAAGAGCGCTATCTCTATTGGGCCAATTGCGGCATTCCCGTTAACGGCAATACGGAATTTATCTATCCGGAAAACAGGGGCGCTTTGCACGGTAAATATGAAAATGCCAATTCATGGCCGGTATATGCCGGTAAAAAGATATCCATTTTGAAAAATGTGGATGAGGCGGTGGGATTTTATATGCTTGGCGCTCGCGAAGGATATATGGGTTATTATAATCATGATGAGCATTTCGGTTTGGTGCATTATGCCGATGTTAATGATCTGCCCGGTAAAAAATATTGGAGCTGGGGCTGGCACGTTACCGGTCAGAATAATAAATACAGTCATGCGGAAGGCGTCGATTACGGCGAAATCCAGAGCGGACGCATTGTAATCCAGGAAAAATTTAATAAAATTTTGCCGGGAACTTCATTTAGATATCGCCATTACTGGTATCCGATTGGAGCCATCGGTTCATTTAACGGCGCTTCGGAGAATGCCGCCATCAATTTTCGTCTGCATAAAACTGACAATAAAACCGTTCGCGCGGTGATAAAAATTCAGGCGAATGTAAAGTATGACCATGCGCGTATTTTAATCAAAAATAAGGGGAGAGCTATCAAGGAAATTGCAATCGCTTCCTTGTCTCCCGAAATAGTCTATGTCGATTCAATAGCGCTCGCTTTGGCGCCGGATGATTATGATAATATTTCATTGACGCTTACGGATGAAAAGGGCGCAACGATTTCTAACGTTCTTGCTGTTGTCCAAAAACCGCAAAAATACGACAGCTATTTTATTCCGCCAAAACATAAAGAGAAGTCGGCGGAAGATTTTACCGCAGAAGGCTTGTTTGCTCAGGCGGAAATATTGCTTAACGATTGGTTTTATCACCTGCCGCAGATAAAAAAGAAGTTAAATGAGGTATTAGCGGTCGATCCGGGTTTTTCAAGCGCGCATACCGAGCTGGGATTGCTTGATTTAAGGGGCGGGAAATTTGAATCTGCCTTAAAACATTTCAATCGTAGTTTAAAAAGAATTCCTGACGATGGTCGTACGCTTTATTATAAAGGTTTAACGCTGGCCTATATGAAACAATACGATGAAGCCGTATATTATTTACGCATGTCCGGACGTTTCGGTTTTCAATATGCGGAGCGATTTGCAGAATCGGAGATTGCCATTAATCGTAAGGATTTAAACGAGGCGGAAAGGCAGCTTCATCGGGTTCTAAAACTGAATTCCACCATGCTGAAAGGATTTTTAATCAACAGTTTGCTTGAAAAAAAGCGGGGCAACAAGGATGAATCCCTGACTCTGTGGGAAACGGCAAAATCGATCGATGCGGAAAATCCCATGACTCTTTGCACGGAGTATATCATAAAAAATGAAGCGCCTGCTATCGGAGAAAAAATTACGCAGAGATACGCGGATTTACCCGACGAATTATTGGAAGTCGTCGCTGTCTTATACCGAAATGGTTTATATGATGAGGCCCTGAAAATTATTGGTTTAATAGATGAAACGAATCCTATAATTCAATTATACCGTGAAGAATTGTACGACTTGACGGGAAATAAATCGAATAAAAAAATTACGAAACGGACAAAAGTAAATGATTTTGCGTGGCGTCTCGAAGAGTATAAAATATTACAAAGAAGAATAGAACAGGAGCCAAAAAACGGGGAGCTTTACTATCTGCTCGGGGACTTTTATTATGCCCATGATTTTGAACAAGACGGCTTGCATAATTAGGAAAAAGCTGTAGCCCTTGGATATAAAAAGAATAAACTGTTGCTGGTATCGCTGTATCGGGCGTATAATAAGCTTGGAAATAATGAAAAGGCCGTTAACTATTTAAAGGACGCTTACGCTTTGGATAAAAACGATCCCTACATTTTTGAATATTACGCGGATGAAGTCGGCAAGCGGCAAGGACGCCCCGCCGCGATAAAATTGATGGAAGATAATTACAAACGATTTGATAAATCCTATTCCTTAAAAGTAAAACTGATGAGCGCTTATCTGCATAGCGGCCAATATGATAAACTGGAACAACGGCTGTTAAAATCGAATTTACATACTACCCATCGTATTACGTTTGGCAGTTTTTGGAAAAGTTTGAAAATGGCTAAAGGATATTTAAAACTAAAAGATAAAAAGTATAAAGAAGCGCTATCGGATTTTGAAATTGCCGTAAAAGTGCCGCAAAATATCGCTCAGCATTTTATATGGCCTCGTTTAGCGATCAGGCCAGACGTTTGTTTTATATCGGATATTGTTATGCAAAATTGGGAGATGATGCGCGGGCGAAGGAGACCTGGAAAGAGGCGCTTAAACTAAAGAGAAACAGCCGTTTTCAGGAAGGCTATAATTATGACGACATTTTAACGATTTACTATCAGAATTTCTGCTTAAAAGGATTGGGACGTTTCAATGAAGCGCGCGTTTATGTTAAAGTGATTCAGGAATTTGCCAAGGCCTGCACCATTTCTGATAATTACGCTTTACGGAAACAACTGCTTTTACGTTCCATTCTGGGCTTGGAGAATATGGATAATTTTGAAAAATGGGATACGCCCTTAGGAACCGTAAACGCTAAAGTTGAATTTAACGCGCCGGAGGAATAACAGCGGATTTATTCAATGGCAAATTTGAATTTGCAAAAAATAAGCGATATATTGTATTGAAGAACAGGGTTTATTCTGTGTTGCGCTTTAGGATCCCCCCTGCCTACGGCATCCCCTACGCCTGAGGCGCACAGGCTTTAGTAAGGGGGGAAGAGCGAAGCGAAGGAGTATATATACAAATTACAAGATGTATTTTCGGCGCCGGCAATAGAAGAA
>CAYRJN010000274.1:0-3803 GCA_964424545.1 uncultured Calditrichaceae bacterium | reverse complement strand
CTGTCTAATAAAATAACCACGTCCTTTTTATATTCCACCAGGCGTTTGGCTTTTTCCAACACCATATCAGCTACTTGCACGTGGCGCTCGGGCGGTTCGTCAAAGGTGGAACTGATTACTTCGGCGCTTACATTGCGTTCCATATCCGTTACTTCTTCGGGACGTTCATCAATCAATAGCACAATCAATTCCACTTCCGGCTGGTTTTTAACGATGGAATTGGCGATTTTTTGCAGCAAAATGGTTTTACCGGTACGCGGCTGAGCTACAATAAGACCGCGCTGACCTTTACCAATAGGCGTTAATAAATCCATAATGCGCATGGAATAATCTTTACGATTGGTCTCCAGAACAAATTTTTCCTCGGGATAAAGAGGGGTTAAGGTATCAAATAGATTGCGTTCGCGCGCTTTTTCCGGCCCTTCCATATTTACCGCTTCAACGCGCAATAGAGCGAAAAAACGTTCGTTATCTTTTGGCGGGCGAATTTGACCCGTAACCGTATCGCCCGTTCGCAATCCGAATCGTTTTATTTGCGACGGAGAAACATAGATATCGTCCGGACCGGGCAGATAATTATAATTCTGTGAACGCAGAAATCCATAACCGTCGGGCAGGATCTCCAATACGCCTTTTGAGAAGATCAAACCTTCCTGCTCCGTTTGACTTTCAAGTATTTTTAAAATCAATTCCGACTTTTTTAAACCTGTAAAGCCGCTGATTTTCATCTCTTTGGCAATTTTGTTTAACTCGGTAATTTTCTTTTTCTGTAAATCTTCGATGACTAACATAAACAAAACCTCTAACGTGTGTAATAAATATATTATGTAATTAAATTATTTTTACTCTGATATGTTTTCATAGGTATGACATAATCGGGAATTAAATTTGTATTCGTATTAATATAAGTTTCAATAAAAATGATGTCAACAAAATTATTAATTATTTTAAATTTCCGAATAAATCGTTCCTATTAAATAGTGACTTCCGATTACCAACAGCGTATCGTTCTCGGAAAGGCGCGCCTTTGCCAAGCTGTAAGCGTCCCGCGGATTTTCTATAAACCGCGCTTTTTTTTTCTTTTTTTCAAAGGCTCGCAAAAGAAGCGTTCCGTCCAATTTGCGATGTGTATCCGGTTCCGTCAAATAGATTTGCGCGCATTTTTGACTGATAAAATCGACTATTTTTTCATGCGACTTATCTTCTAATAAACCGAGCAGAATATGCAGCTTATCCTTTTCGATTTTATCCGATATATAATTCAACGTAGTTCTTATTCCCGCCGGATTATGACTGACATCAAAAATAATATCGGGCTTTGAAGCCATTTTTTGTAAACGTCCGGGCCATAGCGTATTTTCCAATTTCCATTTAAAGCTGTTTTCATTAAAATCAACTTGGCGCGTCTGTAAAAAATAACGAGCGACGAAATAAGCCAGCGCTATATTCTCCGCCTGATAATTGCCGACTTGATGTGTGAGCACATCGTCTATAATTTTTCCGTTATAATCGTCATAAATATCAAATATCATTTCTTCCAAAGAAGCGGATTTAATTTTAAGACCTATATATTCCGGAAAATAATAGAATTTTTTTGCCTGCGTTGATTTTAAAACCTGCAAAGCTTCGGAAGATTGTTCGGCGCTGAATATCACGGTATTTTTTTTTATGATACCCGCTTTTTCAAAAGCAATCTTTTCCAAAGTGTCGCCAAGCTGTTTTTGATGATCAAAATCGATAGGCGTTATTACGGCAATTTCAGAATTTACGATATTAGTGGAATCCAATCGGCCGCCCAGGCCCGTTTCCACAACAGCAACATCTACCTTTTTTCGGCTGAAATAATCAAGCCCCATGGCCGTGGTCGTATCAAAGAACGTTGCTTTCCTATTTAAAACTTCATCTTTTACTTTTTTCCAAAAAGAGATAACATCACTCTGCCCGATAATTTTATCGTTAACCCTGATGCGCTCTCTAAAATCCTGTAAATGCGGGCTGGTAAATAATCCCGTTTTTAAACCCATAGCCTGCAATACGGCCGCAATATAATAAGCGCTGGAACCCTTCCCGTTGGTTCCGGCGATATGAATTACCGGATAATTTTTATGCGGATTATCTAAATATTGCATCAAGGCTGCAATATTATCCAGACCAAGCTTAACAGCATATTGTTGCAGATAGAATAATTCGGATACCGTCTGCCTGTAATCCATCAAATCAGTTTACCTAATACAAAACCAATGGCAATCCCGATTAGCAGTACAACCGTAAGGATACGGTAATTGACAACATCCTTCCCATACCCCCTTTTAATGGCCACCCAGGAGACAAGATAGCCCACTCCGTTGATTAGCCAATAGAACGGCAGAGCCAGCACCTGAGCGATAAAAGGCCCGATTACCGGAATCAATCCGATAATCTTAATCAAACCGATAAAAGCCTGAGAAATGATAGCAAAAATTACAACACCGCCGCCGATTACCGAATTATCCCAATCGTAATGGATACCGATTACGACAAACGTAACGATAACAATCCAGGCTAAAATCGTTTTCCAAAATGCTTTTATAAAAAAAAGAAGCTGAATTTTAAAAACGCTGCCGCTGTTGTACTTGTCTTTATGTTCGGGTTCTGTTTTCATTGATTTTAAATATTTGGTTTTTCGGAAGGATATTCGGCTTAAATTGTTTTAATTTTCTAATTATTATTCTGAAGTATTTCCGTTATTTTCGTAAATAAACGATATTTAGTTACCACACCTAATTGTTTAGCGTTGCTTTGGCTTTGATTTGTTCGCTGACCATTCCGAAGCGTCGTTCGCGATGTATATAACTCCAAACAGCTTCTAAAAATTGCGCTTTTCTGAAATCGGGCCATGCGGTTTTGGTAATATAGAGTTCGGAATAAGCCAATTGCCACAATAAAAAGTTACTTACACGGTGTTCCCCGCCGGTACGGATAATCAAATCGGGATCGGGCTGACCGGCCGTATACAGTTCAGCTGAAAGAGTGCGTTCGTCAATTTGTTCGGGATTCAGCTTACCCTCTTTGATTTGCTGAGCCAATTTCTTAACCGCATCGACTATTTCTTGCCGACCTCCGTAACTTAAAGCCACATTTAAAACCAGACCCGTATTTTTTGCCGTTCGTTTCACGGCGGCAATCATACTTCTCTTGGCCAGCGCAGGAAGCTTATCAAGATGACCAATGGTACGAATTTGTACATTCTGACGGTCTAAACGCTCGATCTGCTTGTTTATGGTAGTAACCAATAGCTGCATTAACGAAGCCACTTCCCAGCTGGGACGTTTCCAATTTTCCTCGGAAAAAGTATAGATCGTCAGATAATTGATACCCGCTTCACCGCAAAACTCCACGATTTCCTGAACGGAATTAACCCCTTCGTTATGTCCGGCAACGCGGGGCAGACCGCGTCCCTTTGCCCAGCGACCGTTACCATCCATAATCACGCCGACATGCTTGGGTAAATCGGGATGGCTTTTTATAATTTCAAATTTTTCTTTGTAATTCAATATGTATTAACACCTGTATTTTTTACGGTAATTTTAAACAGCCTTTTAATTTAATTTTATATATCAAAAAATCAAGAAAAACCGACATTAAATCAGGTTATTTAAGCTGTTTTCGACAAAGAATCCTTAATATTTTTCTGAAATTACACAATAACATAGCAAATGTTGTGATATAGAATAAATTTGGCTGAAAAACATGGCTGTTAAATTAGATAAAATATCACAGCTGTCCTAAATAATTTTATTTTTGTATTTTGATATTGATAAATC
>CAYRJN010000273.1:0-3812 GCA_964424545.1 uncultured Calditrichaceae bacterium | reverse complement strand
ATAGATGCTTTTAAACTGGAGGAATAATGACCGAACATTTGACAAAAGAGACATTTTTTCAAAAAGTTTTCAACTGGGAAAAAAATCAGGAATGGAAATACGAAGGAGATAAGCCTTGCATTATAGATTTTTATGCGGACTGGTGTCAACCTTGTAAAATGGTTGCTCCTATTCTTGAGGAATTATCGGAAGAGTATGCCGATAAAATGTATGTTTACAAGGTAAATACTGAACAAGAGCAAGAATTAGCCGCGGCTTTTGGCATTCGCAGTATTCCCTCAATGCTGTTTGTACCGACGGATGATAAACCGCAAATGGCCGTCGGCGCTTTGCCGAAAGATTCCATCAAAAAAGCAATGGAAGAAGTTCTTAAAGTTCCGGTTGAAGCGTAAAACATGTATAAAATCAAAAAAAGCTCTGATCATTCAGAGCTTTTTTTATTTCACCCCATTAAGGCTTTTTATTAATTCCACTTCTTTTTGACTAAACGGTGTTCCATCTTTGCGAAATATATCATGGAACCATATTTTTGGCTCCGGTGTACCTTTTTTAGATCCCCATGGAAAGATAGTGTTGGTCCTACCGCTAACAAGCCCCCAATTAATTGCACCGATGCGCTCTCTTTTAAAATATGGTAAATGAGTTTCGAAACGGCTTCCCCGCGTTCTGGCCATATATTCGCTGCAAATCAGCGGTCTGCCGTATTTTTTCAAATCCTCCACGGTTTTCCGCACATCTTCAAGATTACCGTATTGGTGAAAAGAAATGATATCGGAATTTTCTATGGCTGTTTTATTTAACAGAGAAAATTTCTTATTATATTGCCAAACCGACACCGTTACCGGTTGGATATGTTCTACTTCTCTCGCCCAAAGGAACACGCTTTTCAAAAGCGGCAGACTTTTATTAACCATACCGCTATTGCCGGGTTCATTATATAAATCCCACAAAAGAACTCTATTGTCGTCAGCAAATCGAGCGATTATCCCTTTTACATAACGTTCAACTGGCCCCCAAGCGGTCGAATCGGCGACGACGCCAATACCCGGACTTTGTAACCAGCCCGAATTGTGCACACCGGGAACGGGTTCGGGCTGTTTTCCGATTTTCGGATTATCGTTCCAGCAATCGTCAAGCAGGACAAACATAACTTTAATATGATGTTTATCGGCTATAGACAAAAAGCGATCGATTCTATAAACAAAACTAAGGGAATCAAATGTCCATAATAAATCATGTAAATAAACGCGCACAATATTAAAACCGATATCCTCCGCCCAGCCGAGTTCACGATCAATGGTTTGCGGATCGAATGTCTCTTTCTGCCACATCTCCAATTGATTAACGGCTGTGGAAGGAATGTAATTACACCCAACCAACCAAGGTTGACTATTGTACCAGGTTATCTGTTTCTGCAATTCCCAAGGTGCCGACTTTTGAATAGGGTCTGTGGTAGATTCCTTCTGTCCACAGCCCATAACAAAATACAAAACAATGAAAATAAAAAAGATTTTATACATTTTATCTCCTAAGCCGAATGAATCCCGATATACAAGACAATAATTTAGCCATCGCAAACGCGGACGCTGTTTATGACGCGACGCTGGAAACAGGAGAATTATTAAGGCGATAAAAAGGCCTTATTCATAAGATCGAAGCGTCGGGACGGAAATCCGAATTTAAGTTTTTCTCTCTGCATTTAAAATTTTACATACATTTCCGCAGGAACGCCGCAAAGCGGACATTTCTCCGTCGGCTTGCCAATGTGTGTATGGCCGCAAACAGGACATACATAAACTTCATCAAAATCCACATCTTCTCCGTTGGCAACTTTTTCCAACGCTTCTTTATACATCGTTTGATGATCTTTTTCGCTTTCCAACGCCCAGACAATCATACGCAAAGCTGTTTTTTCGCCCTGTAATTCGGCCGTTGCTTTATAAGCTGGATACATTTCTTCAATTTCAAAACTTTCTCCATCTATGCCGGCCTGCAAATTTTCAACCGTTTTCTTTAACAAGCCTAATGTTTTGGCATGATTAGTAGCGTGTACCTGTTCCGCATAAGCAATCGCTTTGAAAAGATTAGCAACTTTCTTAAAGCCCTCTTTTTCCGCTTGGGCGGCAAATGCAAGATATTTCATGTGCGCCATAGACTCGCCCGCAAAGGCTTCATTCAAGGCCTTTTCCGTCATTTTTTTCATCGTTAATTCCTCCTCTACTATAAATATATCAAATTGTGAAAGCAAGATTATCAAACGAATCGAAATTAGATAATTTTTTATTTCCTTTCAAGTTATAAAAATTATTTTTTAAATCAAATCAAGATTTTTATCATTATATACATATTTTTCGCCCAAGCGGTCGAATACACAACTTTTACAGTCGTTTTCGTCTGTCTCCGCTCTATATAAACACCTATAACATATTGTATTTATTAATACAACTATTTTGGCACGCCTTTTGTACATAATAACGACAAATATATAACAACAAACAAAAATAATACAGGAGGTCATTATGTATCTAACTCATTTAAAACAAATAATAGGCATATCGCTCGCGGTTTTCGTATTCTCCCTATTCACAGCGTGCAGTGAAAGCAATAATCCGCTATTTGCATCTTCGGCTAACGAAAATTTACTAATTGATGACGAAACGATAGCAGCCTTACCGACCGAAGAATTATCCGATTCCGAAAACGTGGGATTGATTTTTATGCGTGAAGAAGAGAAACTGGCGAGAGACGTATACATCACGCTTTACAATAAATGGGGCCAAAGAGTATTCGGCAATATTTCCAACAGCGAACAAAGACATACAGACGCGATTAAACTGTTAATTGATAAATATCAGTTAAGCGATCCCGTTATAAGCGATTCTGTGAGTTCATTTACCAATGGAACCCTCGCCAATCTATACACAACGCTTACCGTCCAAGGCGACAGCTCTCTCGTTCATGCGCTTAAAGTCGGCGCATTAATTGAAGAAATCGATATTTTAGATCTGCAAAGGGAATTGGAATTAGACGAAAATGTTGATAATAAGGATATTAAATATGTTTACGAACGTTTATTAAACGGTTCATATAACCACCTGCGCGCCTTTGTACGGAATTTGGATCGAAATGGTATAAACTATTCCCCTGTTAAGATGAGTGAAGAACAATATCGGGCAATAATCTACAACTAACCTACCATCAAAGTGGAAGCGGAGCAATCCGTTTCCACTTCCTCTTTTTTTTGTATAGGAATTTCAAAAAAATAAAAGCTTTCAGGGATTTTTATTTATTTTCGTATTATTCTCAATTTCGTAATTTTAGAACGTAGTTTCGCAAGGTGATTAATATTGAATTACACAAATAAAAAAACAGATTAAAACCGTCCCATTAAAAACGACTTGCCCCTGTGCCTGCCAATGCTTATGGGCACGGAACCTTTGGCCTGGGGTCTAAGTGCTATCAGCTTTTCATTATTCAATAATTCCGATATTTATCACACCCCCTAACCCCTTTTTAAGGGGAGATTTATTTTTTCTGTTTTGCAAAATAGAGGGAATAAGCGGAAACTTCAAAATTCCAATATTAACAATATAGTTTCGCAAAGTGATTAATGAAAAAAGTACGGGTAGTATCGTCAAAGCGTCATTTTTTCGAAAGCAGGAATCCGAATGCAGACAATAGCAAGATTTAGATTCCCGATAGAAACATTCGGGAATGACAGGAGTGAAGGAACGAAACTACCTATTTGTCATTCCTGCGAAAGCAGGAATCTGAATGCAAAACGGTTAGATTAAGATTCCCGTTTAAAATAT
>CAYRJN010000272.1:0-3857 GCA_964424545.1 uncultured Calditrichaceae bacterium | reverse complement strand
ATAAAATCGGCCGTTTATTGATCAAGCTCTCTTTCCCTGCGATGATCGGTATGTTAAGCATGGCCTTGTATAATCTGGTGGATACCATTTTTGTAGGACGAGGTGTGGGTACTCTGGCCATCGGCGCCTTATCGATCATTATGCCCCTGCAGATGCTTATTTTCGCTTTAACGCAAACGCTGGGCATTGGCGGCGCCTCGCTCATTTCTCGGGCGCTGGGCGAAAAGTACACGCACAAGGCCGACTATGCTTTCGGTAATCTAATCACTTTAACGTTGATTTTGAGCGTGGTTATTATGCTTATCGGCTATGCTTTTCCCCATGCCGTACTCTTCTTTTTCGGCGCCAAAGGCGATATCGTCCCCTACGCCCTGGATTATTTTCTAATCATCCTTTCCGGAACGCCTTTTTTAAATTATGCCATGGTGATGAATACCATTATCCGCGCCGAGGGCAACGCTAAAACCGCCATGATCGTTATGATTATTGCCGCGGTAATCAATATTATTCTCGATCCCATTTTCATTTTTGCACTGCACATGGGCGTAAAAGGGGCGGCCGTTGCTTCGGTTATTTCGCAAGTTTTTGCCTTTATCTATATTGCCGGCTATTTTTTACGCAAAAAAAGTAGCCTTCATTTTTATTTTAAAAACTTAAATCTTAATAAAGCGCTTACCAAAGAGATTCTCGCGGTAGGCGCATCCTCTCTCGGCCGGCACGGCGCCGGCAGCCTTATTGCCGCTCTTTTAAATCATGTGCTTTACGCTTACGGCGGCGCGCTTTCCATCGCCGTTTACGGAGTGATTAACCGTATCTTACGCGTCAGTTTTATGCCTTTAATGGGGCTGGTACAAGGATTTTTGCCCATCGCCGGATTCAATTACGGCGCAAAAAAATATCGCCGGCTTTTTGATTTATTGAAAATATCCGCCGGCTGGGCCGTACTGACAACTAATTTGATCTGGATTACTCTTATGGTATTTGCGCCCAATATTATCGCCGTATTCAGTGGCGATGTGCAGCTAATACGACAGGGCGCTCATGCTTTACGTATTATTGTTTTGGTAATTCCCATTCTCGGCTTTCAATTAATCGGCGCATCTTATTTTCAAGCGCTCGGTAAAGCCCTGCCCTCCTTTATCCTGTCGCTTTCGCGGCAAATATTCTTTTTTTTACCGCTGATTTTCATTCTGTCGCCTTACTGGGGCGTGGACGGCGTCTGGTTTACCTTTCCCATCGCCGATATTTTGTCGGTCATTTTAACGGCTTTCCTTTTTATACCGGAAATTAATAAGCTGAGGAAAAAGTTATTATGATATTCAATACTAAAGTTTTTGATATGAGAAATAGGAATGCCCTATTTCTTCGGAACATACGCAAAATCGTAAGTGTCTCTTTAACAACAATATTGTGATATATAATTATCTCAAGAGATATTTTAAAATCAATCGTTCTCTTGTAAAATGCCGCATTATTAATTATATTGAATGATATTAAGGACAAGTTGACTTAATGTATAAGTTCATAATTTATATCATACATAAAAAGAATCATAAATGGATAAAAATCTTACAATTTACAGGAACCTATTACTTCAAAAAAGATATAGTGATAACACCATCAATATGTATTGCAATTATTTCGAGGACTTTTGTAAATATTTCAATAAGCAAGACCTAAAAGAGATAACCACAAACGAAATAAATAACTATATACTTAACTTAATCAAATCAAGACAAATATCAATAAGCCAACAAAATCAAAGAATAAATGCAATTAAATTTTATTACGAAAAAGTTCTCGGCAGAGAAAAGCAGTATTATGAATTACATCGACCGAAAAAAGAGCATAAACTACCTAAAGTCCTGAGCAAAGATGAAGTAAAAAGAATTTTTAGCGTAACAAAGAACCTAAAACATAAATCTATTCTTATGCTTATATATTCAGCAGGGTTAAGACGAAGCGAGTTATTAAATCTTATTCCTACTGATATAGATTCCGAAAGAATGGTTATTAATATCCATGGCGCAAAAGGGAAGAAAGATCGTATATCCTTACTTTCCGATAATCTTTTGCAGCTGTTGCGACAATATTACAAGGAATACCGTCCTAAGAAATACCTTTTCGAGGGGCAGAATGGCGGTAAATACTCTTCCACAAGCGTAGCTAATATTTTAAAAAAAGCGGCTCAAAAAGCAGGGATTAGAAAAAACGTTACGCCTCACATGCTGCGACACAGTTTTGCGACTCATCTGTTAGAACAAGGCACTGATTTAAGATATATTCAAGAATTATTGGGACATGACAGTTCGAAAACTACCGAAATATATACCCATGTATCCAAAAAAGCGATTACTAAGATTAAAAACCCATTAGATGATTTTTTTGAATAAGCAGGCGGGGCGTGATAAAAGAAAAATATAAACAATTGTGCTTGCCCCCCCCAAATTGGCAGTGCAAGCACAATGAATATACACACACGTTAGGGTGCATTAGAAACGAACATTTATGATAAAAATGAATTTAAAATATAGATTAATAATAGGATTAGTTTTTATAGGAACTTTTCTTTTTGGACAAGAACAAAAATTAAAAAAGATAATAATAGTAGAAGAAAATAATCCAGTATTAAATTTTAAGTATAAATATCTTAGATTACCTGATTCAATCAATACAGTTGAATATACCGAATTGAAAAAATATGTTCTTTCCAAAATTGTTATTAAATCAAAAAAAGAACCTGATATTTATTTTGAATTAATGAAATGGGTTAGTAAACAATGGAAACATAATGGTTGGCACTCAGCACCTGATTCACTAAATTCATTAGGGATTTTAAAAAGTGCAAATAATGATGGTCAAGAATATAGATGTGTTGAATATGGAATTGTATTGAATGATATTCTTAATTCTTTTGGTTATCCAGCAAGAACTGTTGGCTTAAAACATATTGATGTCGATTATGGAGGAGCAGGAATGGGACATGTTGCAACCGAAGTTTGGTCAAGCAGTCTTCAAAAATGGATATTCTTAGACCCACAATTTGGAATTTATGCAAAAAAAGGTAATGAGATATTAAATATATATGACATTTATAAACTTAAATCTGAAAATAAATTCACTGAAATTACATTTGTAGAAGTTGATAAAAACAAGAATGACAATAAATATGGAAAAGAATTTCTCTCTAACTACCTGGGATATATTGATATAAGTCAAAAAAGAAATAATTTAAGTTATTCCTTAGTTCTTAAAATGGAAGGTTTAAGAGATTTTTTAACTTTTCAAGCATTTCCGGCAGGAAATATGATTTTTACAAAAAATGTTGATGATGTTTATTACAAACTAAATCAAACAATGGTAATAATTGATTATACAGATAAAGAAATTGAACGAACTAGGAATGAGTATGCGAAGTTGGATATAAAAAGTGTCGATGATTTCAATAAAAATATGACGTTATTTTCTGCAAAACCTGAATTTGTATTATCCTTTGATAACAATATGCCTTGGTTTAATCATTATGTGGTAAAACTGAATGATATTCTTGTGAAAAATCAAGATGGAAAGTTTTATGTAAATTTAAAAAATGGAATCAATACAATAAAAGTAGTTGCAGTAAATGAAAATAACATCGAAGGGATACCAACTGTAATTAAAATAAAATATGAATAACGACACCCTAACAATGTATATAGTTTATGGCGGATAAAGTCTTAATTATGAGCGATTTAACAATAAATACGCATTGGTGTAAGTTGAAAGATTTGTGTTTCAAAACCGCCACAAACCATATACTCACCGTTAGCAAACATAAGAAAAAAATGAAAAATTGTATTATTATTTTAATAATTGGG
>CAYRJN010000271.1:0-3876 GCA_964424545.1 uncultured Calditrichaceae bacterium | reverse complement strand
CCATAAAAAACGTAGTCAATATTGAATTATCCGCTGTAAAAGACCTCTCTGATCGTATAAATGTTAATTTCGTTGACGCGGTCAAATTGATTTTACAAATAAAAGGACGGGTTATAATTACGGGAATGGGGAAGTCCGGCGCAATCGGGAAAAAAATTGCGGCCACTATGATGAGCACCGGCACAACATGCTACTTCTTACATCCGGCCGAAGGCATTCACGGCGATCTTGGTATGGTGCATAAGGATGATATTGTTATCGCTATTTCCAAAAGCGGCGAAACACCGGAAATTTTAGGCTTGCTTCCCACTTTAAAAAGTTTAAATGTGCCGATTATTGTTATTACGGGTAATGAAAAATCTACTCTCGCTCATTATGCTTCGGTAATTCTTAATATAGGAGTTGAAAAAGAAGCTTGCCCTTATGATTTGGCACCTACCGCCAGCACCACAGTAACGCTTGTTATAGGCGACGCGTTGGCCGTAGCGCTTTTGCAAGCTAAAGGTTTTTCCATCGACGATTATGCCTTGTTGCATCCCGGCGGCTCGCTTGGTAATCAGATGCTTTTAAGAGTTGAGGATATCATGGAAACAGGCGATAAACTGCCGTTTTGCAGTATAGACGACCAAATGAAAATTGCCGTGGTGGAAATGTCGCGTAAACGCGGTATATGTCCTGTAATTACCAAGAATAAACAAGTAGCAGGCGTGATAACTGCTGGAGATTTGAACAGACTTATCGAAAAGGATAATAATTTTGCTATTAGGCCTGTCAAAGAGGTTATGACTAAAAAACCGAAGATGATTTTTAAAGATGAACTGGCCTCCGTTGCTTATAAAATTTTGGAAAAATATCAAATTTTGGCCATGCCGGTGCTTGATAGAGACAATACTTTGATCGGTATTATTCACTTGCATGATTTAATGCAAAAAGGAATCAAATGAAAAAAATATTGACAGTAATTATTCTTTTTAGTGCGCTGGCATTGCAGTGCGAACAAGACCCGAAAGAATGGCCGTTAAAAACGGAGACTAATAAAGATTATCCCGATCAGGAAACCTGGAATGCAACTTCTTCATTAACAAGAGCAGGGAAAAAAGTCGGAGTTATAAAAGCGGGCATTATTAAAAAATACAGAAAAAAAGCCGTCACCGTATTGTCGGATAGTATTCGCGTTGATTTTTACGATAAAGAAGGCCGCCATACTTCCGTTTTAACTTCTAACGGCGGGGAAATATTTGACGTTAAACAAGATATGGTAGCCTACGGCAATGTGGTGGTCGTTTCCGATAGCGGTATCACCTTATACACCGATACTTTATACTGGGATAATAAACGACAAAAGGTGATATCGAAAATACCGGTAATTTTTACCACGCTTAGCGATACCTTATACGGCGACAGCTTTGAATCCGATCCAGACTTAACTAACTATCAAATCACGAATCCCAGCGGAAGAAGCGGCACAAAATTAGGGGTGGATTAAGGTGCAAAAATTTGCTTACATCCTGCTGCTATGTATTATTGTTAACTCTCCCATGGTATTGCGTGGAGAAGGAATAAGTCTGGTTCACGCTAATATTACAATTGGTAAACTTGAGGCCGAACAAAAGATCACGATTTTCAAGGGAGAGGTGCATTTTAAGCAAGACACGTTGGAAATGTATTGCGACAGCGCCGTCTATTATGAGAAAGACGAATACGCCGATTTTAAAGGGCATGTCATTGTTTTAGACGGGTTGCGTACTTTACGAGCGGATAAAATTAAATATTTTCCCTCTGAGAAAACGGCCTATTGCTACGATAGAGTGCGCATCGTCAGCGATGTCGATTCCATGTATGCCGAAACCTTGATTTATAATTTCAATACGAAAAACGCTAAAGCCGCCGTTAATTTCTTTGCGCGGCATACAACGGAAAACGTAGAAATATCTGCGCGCAACGGCGAATATATTAATGCAATCCGTCGTTTTGCAGTACAACAAAATTCCATTTTAACGCGAGTCGATTCAACGGATAACGATACTTTACGCATCTACGCTCAGAAAATTGAATATTTTGCAACGGATAGCTCTAAGGCAATCGCCAGCGATAGTGTAACCATAATTCAAAAAGAATTAACGGCAAATGCGGATACTGCTATTTATCTTATAAAACAGCAAATTATTTGGCTGAAACGAAAACCGATAGCGATTTATGATAAAAATAAACTAACAGGGAAAATGATTCGGGTTGAACTCGATTCGATGAAGATTCGTAAAATATTCTCTTTCGACGGCGCCAAAGCCGTAGAAACGGTAGACTCGACGACGGGTAAGATTAACGAATTGGAAGCTAAGACCATTGAGCTGCAAATTGTTGATAATAAACCGCATAAAATGATAGCCGATGGGAATGCTGTTAGTAAGTATTATTTGAAAAACGACGACGGTGACCAGGGAATGAATATTGCTTCAGCAGACACTTTATTGCTCTATTTTAGTAACGGCGAATTGGACAGTCTGACTATAATGGGAGGCTCGGAAGGCGTTTACTATCCGAAAAATTATCGTGGAGAAAAAAAAATTGGAAAAAAATAAAAAGTCAAAGGCAATTTTATACGGAAAAGAGATTGTTAAAATATATGGCAAACGCACGGTAGTAAATAAGGTAAATGTTTCCGTAAATCAAGGCGAGATCGTAGGACTGTTAGGACCCAACGGCGCAGGGAAAACTACAACATTTTATATGATAACCGGTATGATTAAACCCAATAAAGGCGATATTTATATGAACGATACGGTAATTACCTCATATCCCATGTATAAACGAGCGCGTCTCGGAGTCGCTTACCTACCGCAAGAGGCCTCGATTTTCAGAAAACTAAGCGTAGAAAACAACCTTATTGCTATTATGGAGATGATCGGCGTGCCTAAGAAAGAACAACGGGAACGCTGTGATAAATTGCTTGAAGAGCTTAACATTACTCACATTGCAAAAAGTCTCGGTTATATGCTTTCAGGCGGCGAAAGAAGGCGTACGGAAATTGCGCGGACTTTGGTAACCAACCCCAAGTTTATATTATTAGACGAACCGTTTGCCGGCGTTGACCCTATTGCCGTGGAAGATATTCAGAAAATCGTACATAGTTTAAAAGATCGCGGAATAGGCGTGTTAATAACCGATCACAACGTCCATGAAACGCTTTCTATTACTGATCGAGCCTATTTGTTGTTTGAAGGAAGAATTTTAAAAGAAGGCACGGCTAAATATCTCGCCGAAGACGAGGAGTCGCGTAAAATATATCTTGGCGAAAATTTTAAGCTGGATCGATAAGAATAAAATTATGCTTATCACTATCATAAAAAGGACATTAAAATGAAAGATTACTTTATTAAAAAAATTAGGCGCCTGCCTCATATTTTACTCATTTTATTGGCGTTTATCGCTGTATTTTTTTCTAATGCTTCGGCTTCTTCCGTTGAAAAATTATGGGAATATCATCCGCAAGCCGGATTTGTTGACACATCCCCCGCTATCGGCGATTTGGATGAAGACGGCATTAAAGATTTGGTCTTTTGTACCGTTGCAGGAAGAGTGCTTGCTTTAAATTCATTGGGATTACGCATATGGCATTACGATGCGAAAGAAACCATAACTACACCTCCGCTTATCGATGATATTGATCATAACGGAACGAAAAATGTTTTAGTGTATACAAATAAAGGAAAAATTATTTGTCTAAACGGCGTCGACGGCAGGCTAATTTGGCAATATAATATGCCTTCCGGAATTATCTGGGGCAGCACATCTCTTGCCGTTTGCGATTTGTTCAATAACGGAAATCATGATATTATCGCTGCCGATAATAATGGAAATCTTATCTGTCTAAACGGA
>CAYRJN010000270.1:0-3904 GCA_964424545.1 uncultured Calditrichaceae bacterium | reverse complement strand
CTCCAATGTTTATAGGTTTTTATTTAACTTACACTACTGCGAAACTTGAGTAAATTAATTGGAATTATATAAAAAGTCACTCGTATAAATCGTTTTTGTTAACGGAGATTGTCTCTAAAAATAGTTCGGCTATTTTATCAACGACGGCGCGGAAGTATTTTTCGCCCTTTTCTTTTGTCGCTTTTCGGGGATTACCGATACCAGTGTCTTGCGTAATTTGCGACCACTTTCTTTCCGTCCAAGCCCACCCTTCGCGAACGCCCTTTATCTTAATCTGTTTTGCCGAACCGTCTCCCGCTTCCGTAAGCGGTAGCATACGTTGTGGGGCAAAATACATCATCAAGCTGCTTTCCATTTCATCGGCATGGTCGCCGTCGTTGTCAAAATAGTTACTTTTATCAACGGAGCGAAACCAATCACAACTGATAAGCAGCATTTTTGGGTATTTAAGTCCCAATTCGCGAAGAAGGGGTTTAAAATTATTGCCGCCGTGGCTGTTTAATAAAATAAATTTATGAATATTTTGGCGATTTAACGTGGCAAGGATATCCTCGAGTATAGCAAATTGTGTGGAAGGGTTGAGATGGATATCCAGCGTAATGTCCGTTTGCCCGCTGTTAACACCGAAGGGAATGGCAGGCAGCACAATCAAATCTTTACCCTGTTCATAAACTTGTTTGGCCGCTTGAGACGCAAAAATTTCCGCTTCCAAAATATCCGTACCGTAAGGTAAGTGATAATTATGAGCCTCCGTGGCGCCCCATGGTAAAACCGCCAGTTCTATTTTTCTGTTTTTAATACTTTTCCAGGTAGTTTCCGATAGCATATAAGGACGCATAATAACCTTTCAATTATTGATACAATGCTGTTATTCGCGAATTTGGCCGTCGCCGTAAATGATATATTTATAGGTGGTTAATTCTTCTAATCCCATCGGGCCGCGCGCGTGAAGCTTATCGGTGCTGATACCGATTTCGGCGCCCATACCGAATTCGCCGCCGTCGGTAAAACGCGTCGAAGCGTTAACATATACCGTAGCGGAATCGACTTCTTTAAAAAATTTATCGCGATTTTCGGCAGATTCCGTTATAATAGCGTCGGAATGCTGTGAGCCGTAGGTGTTTATATGGTTGATAGCTTCTTGTATATCGGGCACAACGCGCACAGCCAAAATCAAATCTAGATATTCTTCGTACCAATCTTCTTCCGTGGCTTTTTTCATCGTTTTGACAATATCACGGGCCTCGTCGTTTCCGCGTAGTTCAACGCCGAATTGCATCAATGATTCCGCGGCCTGCGGTAAAAATTTTTCGGCAATATCTTTATGAACCAATAAGGTTTCCATTGCGTTACATACGCCGGGTCGTTGGCACTTGGCATTTACGACGATGGATAACGCTTTTTGAAGATCGGCCTGTTTATCAACATAGGTATGGCAAATGCCTTTATAATGTTTTATTACGGGAACGTGAGCCATTTCCGTTACGGCGCGGATAAGGCTTTCGCCGCCTCGAGGAATAATGAGATTAACGTATTTGTCCATTTGTACTAATTGACGCACGGCGTCGCGATCGGTCGTTTGAATAAGTTGGATAACGTTATCGGGTAAGCCGGCTCTTTTGCCGCCGTTTTGCAAAGCTTCGGCGATAGCGCGGTTACTATGAACGGCTTCTTTCCCTCCGCGTAGAATAACGGCATTGGATGTTTTAAAACAAAGCGATGCGGAATCGGCGGTAACGTTGGGACGTGATTCGAAAATAATGCCGATGACGCCGATGGGTACGCGAATTTTGTCAATTTTCAGACCGTTCGGTCTCATAATGGTTTTGATTATTTCACCGATCGGATCGGGTAGCGCAGCTACTTCACATAGGGCATTGCTCATTCCTTTGATGCGCCTATCGTTAAGTTCCAAACGATCCAACATGGCTTTTGAAAGACCGTTTCCTTTTCCGGCAATTAAATCTTTATTATTCTCCGCTTGAATATGCTCTTTTTGCCGCTCGATTTCATCGGCCATTGATAACAAAATATCATTCTTTGTTTTTGAATCGAGCAGGGAAAGATCGCGCGAGGCTTTTAACGCTTTTTTACCCATTAATTGAATTTCGTTCTGCAAATTTTTTCTCCGTTGTTATAGTTAAATTTAATTACATTGAAAGCTGAAAAATAAAATAAGAATGAATATGGAGCAAAAAATAATGATTTTTGCACTCTTTAGACGATAGAAAATGGATTAATCATCCTTTTTAATATAGGATTGATTATAAAAAAGCAATCCGAGTAAAATAGCGAATGCAATTAACAATCTTGTTATATCGGCCTGCTCATTAAAAAAGATAATGGAAACGGCAATTGCCAAGGGGATTTTAAGATTATTGAAAATAGACAAAGCGCCTGTATTTGTGCGTCTAACGCCGTAATTCCATAGAAAAAAAGATAGACCGGAAGCGATAGCGCCGAGGTAAAGCAGGGTGTAAACCTGTTGGGCGCCGATTTGTATCGAATTCAAACTGCCTTGAATCAACAGCGTTAATCCCGTCAAAAGTACCGCGCCTCCATAGAGCAAGGCAAAAATATGTGAATCATTGATCGTTTTATTTCTTAATAATTTCTTATAATAAATCTGACCGAAAGCAAAAGAGAGATTGGATATTTGCATTAGAATAAATCCTGCTATTAATCCGTTTGTCGAAAGGCGATTATAAACTACAATGGCTACGGCGATAACGGAAATAAAGGCTTCAAACAAAAAGAGACGATGAAATTTTCCGCTGAATAAATCATTAAACAACGTGATATATAAGGGCGTGAAAATGGTAAACAAAGCCGCTTCATAAGCGGCGAGAAATCGGTAAGCATAAATATAGGTCAAATACATCAGACCGTATTGGATCATACCCGTGATGATCAATTTGAATATCAAAGGTTTTTCTATATTTTTTAAACGCAAAAAAGGCAAAAAAACAATATATGAAATCAGCATTCGGATAAATGATACAAAAGAACTGTCTAATCCCGATAGCTGTGTTTTAATTAATCCGAATGAAAACGCCCAAATGAGTGAAACGACCAAAAGCCAAATCATAAACATTTTCCGTAAAATATTTTTCTTGAGTAGTATGCGTTTACAGGTTGAAAATAATAAAGTTATGGAAAACAAACAAACCGAATTATATAAAACCGTCGGTTCGATGTATGAAACAAATAGAAATTTTCAAATCTATATACGAAAAAAATTTCTTTTTACGCTCAAAGAGGTAGAAAGGAGAGATCAATTTAATATGCCGTATTCGTGTTTTAATACGAGCAGTTAAAAAAACCCCCCCCGTTTTCACGGAGGGCATGTTTTCCCCGTCAGCAACCTTCATCGATTTTTTTCTTTTTCTTCTTTTTGAAGCGTTTAACAGGCGCTTTTTTGATTTGAGTTTGAGGAGCAGTATCGTTTTGAGCGGCAACGGCCTTTCCCATCATAACCGGTGCGGCTGCGACCCTAAACTGGTAGGTAAAAAGTTCATCGTCGGTATAATTGCTATTGGGTTTCGGGGGATTGCTGAAAACAGCCACCCAGCGGTTCATACCTCCTTGTAGCACATAGACGTCGTTATAACCCAATTGTTTAAGTAAAATCCAGCCTTGAGAAGCTTTTGTATTTCCATTGGATACCAAAACGATGGTTTCGTCTTTTGGCATATCTTGCAGCGTTTCATCGTCTAATAATTTATTAATAGGGATATTCTCGCTTCCGGGAATATGATATTTTTTGAAATCATTGCCGGAACGCACATCGACGACAATAAATCCGGGATCTTTATCAATAATCCATGCGGCAACCTCATCGGGTTGTACATAATTTGTTTTAGATAGCTCGGAAACCACGGTTTTTAAATCGATTTTGTGGGAA
>CAYRJN010000269.1:0-3912 GCA_964424545.1 uncultured Calditrichaceae bacterium | reverse complement strand
AAAACGTGTTGCCGTTACGCATTAACAGATTAAGGTTATCAACGCGCGCGGTTGCCTGCCCGCTGTTAACCAGCGTTAAAGAAACCAA
Source organism: uncultured Calditrichaceae bacterium (assembly GCA_964424545.1). GTDB lineage: Bacteria > Calditrichota > Calditrichia > Calditrichales > Calditrichaceae > JAUVIB01. The sequence continues at coordinate 3,824 of CAYRJN010000269.1, read as the reverse complement.
AACACTGTCTTGACCGCGATTAACCATATCGGTATTACTGATTGCCGTTACTATTAAATTTGCCGGCGATTGCAGAATAAAACTACCGGGCACATCGGAAGCTGAATCCGTTACGCCGTTACCGGTGTTCAAATCCGTACCGAAACCTTGAGCGTCGATGGTAACAATCCCCGTATCGGCAAGAGCGGAAGAAGCAATATTAACGCCGTATTCAACTACAAAATTGGCGCCCGAAGCAATTGTGGGAAAGGGCCTGGGCGTTACTAACGAAATAATATAATTGGGATTATTAACTTGGCCGTTAAATACAAGTCGAATGGAATCTAATTGCAATGCCGTTGTTCCGGTATTGGTTAAGCGCGTTTTTACGGATATATTTTCCTGACCGGGCGTGGCGCTGACAATGGCTGATATTACGCTGTCTATGCGCATTGAAGCGGGAGCCTGAACAATCCATTGATGGGTAGCCGCGGCTCCCGTATCCGCATAACTTTCACCGCTGTTATTATCGCGATACGCGTTAAAGGCATCAAGCGTTAATGTATCCGCCGTGGGAAAATCAACAACATCAACATTATAGGTTACCGCATAACTTTGTCCGCCGGGAAGAGAATCAAGCGACGAAATTAACGTATCCCTCGTATTACCCGAAGGCAAAATATATAAACCGACCGTATCAAAAAGCGCCGTAGCCTGACCGAGATTCGTTAAGCGCGTCTCAACGATAAGATTTTGTTGTCCGCTGTTTACATTTGTATAATCGTTTTGTACGTAATCGATTCTAAGCTTCGGCGGCGTTTGCACTAACCAACTATCAAGATAAGCGCTTTCCGTATTTACGGTTTCCGAACTTAAAACATTCGTTCCGTAAGCGTAACCTTTAATAGAATCCACCCCGGTTGCCGCAGATGTGTTTAACGTTACATTAAAAGATACCTGTATTGAATCACCCTCGGCAATGGTATCGGGAAATGTTGGAGCGGCTACGAAAACCGTATTTTGATTGTTCATAAAAACCAATCCGAGACTATCGGCCGGTATCGCCGCAGAAACGCCGCCGTTATTTTTAATTGTCATCAGGACGCTAACATTAGGTTGTCCCTGACTCACAACGCTGCGAAGCGCCGAAAGGGACGATACCTCCAAAGCGGATTTTTGCAGTACATTCCAAACATCATACAAATTATTATTATTAACGCTATATGTCGAATCATTATTAATGTCTTTATAAGCAATTTCAACCCTAAAGGTATCCATACCGACAGGAGCGGTATCGTTTGCATCCAAGCTGTATCGGAATAAAATATTATCGCCGTTGCGCACCGTCAGCGGAAAGCTTTGGCCGCTTATTAAACTAAGACGATAAGAAGACGAATAAGATATGGCAATACTATCGGCCGAAAGGATGCTTGCAGCAGCCGCGCCCGTATTGCCTACCCTAAAGCTCAGTAACATACCGTTTTGTCCCTGACTGACAACCGTATCGGATAAAACGACGGGCGTTAAAGTCAGTTGAGCTCTGCTTTGCACACGCAGACTATCGTTAAAAATCAATAATGTATCATAAGGATTTCCGTTTTCCGTACCGGAAATATAGAGTTGCCCGGGATAAGTGGAATCGGCATTTAACGCGATTTGCGAATGCGCAAAATTTAAGATTGTTGTTTTTCCGGGCGATAATGTTTGGTTGCCGTTCAAAGAGAATGATTGCGAGCCGAACGTTAACAAGGTTGTCGATGCATCTAATAGAACGTCAAATTGACCGCCGTTGGCAACCTGAACCTGAAAAGCGGCAATTTGTTGCGCCGTAACCGTATCCGGCGAAAAGGAAACATATGACAGATTGGCCGATTCCGTTACCGTAAAAGAGTCCGTCTGTCCAACCGATGTCGTATTTATGGTCTCATTCCCAGGAGAATATGTCCCCCTCAGCTCTGCTCCGAGAACAACATTACCCGTATTTGCCGTCCCATGGATGGGAAGACGATAATTTAAATAGGCATCGGTATTGGCCAACAGCGAGTCCACGCCGGAAGTTAATATTTCGCTAAACCCGTAATTCGGAGTATATCTAAAACTTAAATTCAAATTTCTTACCATTTTAAGAGAACGGTTGCGTATATGAACCTGTATCTGTCTGATTGTATCGCCGCGAGCAACATTTTTACTAACCGGATCGAGAACGGCGATAGAAATAATTTCCAAAGGAGAAACGCTTAATTCTCCGGGATCGCTCTGTAACGCGCCATGAAGCGAACTATAAGCGCCGGTGCCAGAAAAATTAATTGTCGGCGTATAATTTCCCCCGGAAAAATTGGAATCCACCAAGGCATTTTTAAAACGCATTGTTACAGTGTTCTGACCCGCATACAATGTTTGCGGAGAATCAAGTTCTGCCAAAAACGTTAACGATCCGTCATCAAATTGAAAATTTGTCTGAAGCGTATCAAGCGCTACATCATCAATCCCAGGATTGGAAACATCAACCGTAAAACTGATTGTATCACCAAGATTTACGTTCTTGGGATCGAGAGATTGACTCAGATAACGAATTGTATAAATTTTAAAGTAGGCCGTATCGGGCAGCCCGCTGATATAGGCGCGCGCATAGGAAGAATCGCGATCGGACGGCGTCGTATAGGCGTTGCTTACTAATCCGTCGGCGCCGCTGGTTAAACTTGATGACGACATTCTGTTTACGGGCAGAAAACGCACTTCCTGATTTGATACGGCATTAGCGTATTGATCTTGCACGAGAACAGTAAGGCTTTGCACGCCGCCCGCAACGGCTGTGCGATTATTCCCCGAATAAGCGATAACGGTATCGGCGATATCGGCCATCGTATAGGCTGTAAAACGCCGGCTGCTTAGCGTGCCGCTATGAACAATTAATGTATCGTTATTATTACGCGTTCTCAAAGTCCATACGGTTGAAGCCGTCCCTGTCGAATCCGTATAAGAAGAATCGTTTGGCGCGGAAACAATTCCGTCTGCTGTCGCCTGCCAGTAAATAGCAACGCTGTCAACCGCATTCATAAAAGCATCCACCACGCGTACTTCAATCGGATTGCTCAATGGCGTGCCTACCGTATCGGTTTGCTGATCGCCCGAAACAATTAAAATACTATCCGCATCACCGGACACCGCCGTTAAATTAAATATAAGGGGATTGTTTTTTAATGAGCTGTTGTTGGCGCTTACCTGATATATACCCGCTTTAGACCCCAGTTTGAATGCGCTGCGCGCATAGCCGTTCACATCGGTAACGACGGAAATAGGGCTTAAAGTATAATCATCGCCGCCGGAAGGCATATCGACGACGCTGAATGTTATACTGATCCCTTCAACCGGATTGTCAAGCGTATCAACGATCTGAACAACAAGCGAATCGTTGACATAAGTATTAACCGTATCCGTTTGATTATCGCCGCTTATATAAAGCAAACTGTCCGCTGCATCGGAAATCACCAAAGCATAAAAAGTCGTTGAATCGGGAATGTCGTCCACTACAGCGCGCGCAGAATCCATACCCAAATTAGTCATCAATCGCCACTGAGATTCCGCTATACCAAAATTGTTAGTCAAGGAAGAACCTGGGTTTAATGCGCCGTTATTTTCTGTTCTCCAATTAACCGTAACATTTGGAATTACATTATTAAAAGCGTCTGCCACACGCACTCTCAAAGGATTGCTTAAATAGCTTCCCGCCGAACCGCTGACGGTGTCGGCTGAAGCTCTTGTAAGATAGAAAGCGGCGCCGGGCGAAACATTAATAATTTCCGTATAATCGGAAAAAGAGCCGAGAGTTGCTTTTAATAAAGCCG
>CAYRJN010000268.1:0-3929 GCA_964424545.1 uncultured Calditrichaceae bacterium | reverse complement strand
AGATTCTTTGGTTGTTGGTAAAAGCAACCCATTTAAAATATTTTTTCTCTCCGGAAATCTTTTTGAATAGGGGTTCTAAGTACTTTTCAATATTCGTGTTATCAATAGATATAATTTCAGCTCCTTTTAAATGCTGTAAATCTTTCCTTGTGTTACCTATTAAAACTTTACCAAATTTGTATTCCAAATAGAAGGGTAGCATTTTTTTTGATGTGTCCGTTTCATCGATCATTAAGCGAGTCGGCCAGAGCTTTGTATGACCGTCGTTAAACATTGCCGCAGTTTCACTTAACATATTTAAAAATCTCGATTTTGTGAGCTTATTAGAGAGAGATAAAATTTTGATACTATCAGCCAGCATTTTTTTTGTTTTTAAATAAGTTTCCGGCGATACATGGGCAAGAAGATGCGGATGAACATCCTCAAGCGTTTTAAAGAAGAAATTCAAATCTTCTATTGCCAAAGGACGGGCTAATGTTTCATCAATCGTTTTAAAATTTTCATTTAGAAAGCCCTTCTCATATATCTTATCGCCAATTATGATTTTATAAGAAAAATCATCCGATAAATAATTGTGGATTTTATTTAAAGCGGAATTTGATTTTGAAGAGAATATAATTGATTTCCCTTTTCGTAGAGGATTTTCCCCAACGGAAATATAAATTAAATCCGCAGGTAAGCGATGATAAGATTTTTCCAACCGTTTTTTAAACCGATTTGGAATGAAACGCCATAATAAATTTTTTTTTCTATTAAGCCATAAAATAATAGGGTGCTGCTCTTAATTCGTTTTCTCAGTTGAACGACATCTTTTTCATCGGCAAGCATTACTACTTTTTTAAAGCGTCTATCGGGTATTTGATTTTGCCAATATTTTTCAATCGAGTCGTTAAAATTATTATCGGCGCTGATATCCGTTACGATGTATAATGTATCTTCAATTGAATTGATTATCTTTTCATACGATAGAGTTTGAGAAATTACGTTTGAATAGATTAATAGTAACGATAATAAAACCCAAAACACCTTTCTTTTTTTCATGATTTCAACCTCGCTTTTTTGCAGTTAAATCATAGCATTCAATCATTCAAATTATTCCGATTTTGATTAAACCGGTCCATTAAAATTATTTAGCACCCGTTTTTTCTAAAAAATTTTCTGTTTCTTTATATTCCAATGCCGCAACCCTCTGAAGCGGAGTAATGCCTACCTTCGATTGTTTGTTTATATCGGCGCCGCTTTGAATTATTTTTTGAACCTCTTCAACCTTATTTTCCCGAATCTCTTGTATCAAGCGATCTGTAGAATCCTGTGAAAATGCAAATTGAAAAATGCAGCCTAAAAAACAAAAAGTTTAACAAAAGAGCTATGATGGGTCATTTTATCGACCTCCTTTTTTAGAATAGATAGACTCCTGCAAAACCACCCTATTTGTCATCCGGTTTGAATAGCTTGCCGCCGCCTTTTCGAAGATGAACGGTAAAAGTGGCGCTTGAGGCGCCTTTTTCAATGGGGACTTCCTCCCACTGATTACTTGCGACATTAAAGACCTTGAGGCCGTGCAAAGTTTGGTTTATGGTGGCTGCCGTGGTCACGGTTTCCGAGTAACTTTTGTTCATCAGCATAAAATAGTTTTGGTGCTCCTCTTCATCCTTAAAAAGCCCGACAATCAGCCTGGCCTTATCCGGGACTGTAATGTAAGCGGCCGTTTTTGCCGCTACGGAATCGACTACGTTATCGGTGTGGTAAACCTTTACGGTAGTTAAATGCAACAGAATTTCTTTCAAAACAGATATCTCGGCATTGATGCTTTGAATGGAGGGGTAGACAATGTCTCTGTCCGGGTTTCCCGTTACCCCCCATTCGTGATCCCAATGGAACCATATTATTCCGTGCACACCGTAAGTCAGCGACGAATAAACCAGCCATCGATGTTCGGCGCGATTGGGTGTTCGCCACTCTAAATATTCATCGCCGCCGCCGGGCGTTCCTACGCTCGTTCCGCTGGTACCGACCGCCTGAATAATATTACAGAAAGGGATACCGTGGGTGAGGGCATGCCTTCTTATTCGCTCCAATTGCGCAAAATATTCGTCGTTTTCATCCCATCCGTTGAAAAAATTATACCTGTCGGAGCATAACAACTCCACCCGGGTGGTTTGGATAAATTCTTCTATATAGTCATCGTCGCCGATTTCGTTTTCGAAGTACGGCCAGATGTTTACAAAACTGAAGCGTGTGGGATCTTTTTCCTTAATCTCCCGAATCACCGTAGCCATATTTTGAAAACCGGAGGGAAACGGTTCATCGCAAATATAATAGCCTATTAAATCCGGATCGTCCGTATATTTATCAACGGCTTTGTCCAGTCGCCGCAACATTTCGTCCGTGATTTCCGGCGGGAGGCTATCGGGACTGCCTCTTAAGACGTCTTCTCCGATTAATCCCCCCACATCCAAAAAATATTTGAAGCCGTATTCGTGTACTTTTTGCAGGAGAGCATCATCGTCTCTTACCCAAAGCAAGTTATGGAAGTTGGCGTTTTGGTAATAGGTAAAAACAGAATCTTCATACGGGGGTCCATGCCAGGCGAAAGGTGGATTATATGCACTGAGTAAAAACTCCTGAAGCGGCCGGGATTCAGCGCCCGTGGGTTCAGTGGGCGATATAGGTTGAACTTTACAGGCGCCAATCCCAAATAAGGCCACAAATACACCTAATGCGTAATTCCGTACCGCACGTTTCACTTATTTTGTCTCCCTGGTTGTCTCAGGCCGGCGCCCGGGAGCCGGGCCGCACCGGTATGCCAATTAAATTCGAGCCACTAAACGTGTGTAATTTAAGCGCTAAATTCAAAATAGCCAAACGGATATTTGTATCTGAGTTGAACCGCGGTTTCGTATTGTGGTTCGCTAACGCGCACACAAGCTAACCTTATTCGTTGGGCGATTTTATTAAAATTTCATAAATACTGTATTTTTTAAAAAAGTAACCATATTATTATTAAAATCTTTAATATATTTGCTGACAAAATCTAAAATAAAGGGTGCTATAAAATATTGGCTCCCTTCTTCTGGAACCATCCCAACTTCTAGTGAGTCCAAATAATCAGTTGAGCTTATAAACTGTGGTTTAATTAAAATCATGATAGAAATCGCAACAACCGTTATAAATTTTAAGATATGATATATCTCTATAGTAACATCATCACATTTTTTATTTTTATATATGAAATTATGACGAGCATATTTTAGTCCATTAGTATGAACATAATTATTTAAATCTTTCCCAATCTTATCCCAATCAGCTTTAAGACCGAATTTAATGACTAATTCTTCAATTATTTTATTCGTTAATATATATTTTATAATCTTGCTAATATGAAAGTCATCAAGAGAATCATTAAACCATCGTTCTATATTTTTTTCATGTATAGTAGGCTCTAATTTAAATAAATCACTTTTTGAGTGACACTCAATAAAATATAGGTATAAAAAGAGATCATCCCTGTATTTTCTAATTAAAGTATATGCATCACCTATATGACAATTTTGAATACAAAAATTAATAGTTTTTAATGTAGATACTGCTGAATCTAAAAGTTCTGTTTTTAATAAAAATGGTTTATTATTAACAATGATTGAAATTGTATGCCCGTTAAAAAAAATTAATTCAGAAAGATTCTCAATAAATTCTGATAATTCATTAATTATATTTTTATCATCCAGCATATCTATATTTTTTTTAAAATTTCAATTTAGACCTATTGCACATTTTATTATTGATGCTCAACGGACCACTCCCGAAATCTATAGCGCTACATTATCTTAGGTGCTACTTTCCTTTTAAGAACCGGCCGGGCTTGTTCCACTTGAGCACCTGCGCCTGAGGCGAACGGCCTCGGGTACGGCAACAAACGGTTTAGATTG
>CAYRJN010000267.1:0-3937 GCA_964424545.1 uncultured Calditrichaceae bacterium | reverse complement strand
GTTGCTCATAAAATTAAACAAATGCATTTCGGGGGGCGTAGGATTGTTGTAGAAATAATTATTATATACTTTATTGTAATTACTTTCACGATTAACATGAAAGTATACTATCCCATCGAATGCCTCATCATTACCGCCAAAAATAGGCATGTGATCCATATTTATAAAAATATTATTTCTTACAACATTATATTCACTTGCAATAAGCAAACCACAGTTATCAAAAATATTATTTTGTATTCTTGAGTAGCCGCTTTCAGTCTCAATATCTGTTAAAAGTATCCCATGTCTTTTGTTATCTTTAAAAGTACAGCCTTCAACCAGCATATTTACATAACCTAAATCATCGCCGCCGGGATTCGGTTCAAAATCGATTCCCGCTTCCGGAGCAGTCCCATTTGCACCGTTAAATTCACAACCAATAATCTTAAAATTTAGCCCCCTAATGACTGACATATTATTTCTATATGCATTCTCTACTACACAATCATGCATCTCAAAATCTCGCATAAAAGTAGTTGGATCATCATCCGGATAACCCTCAATATAAACATTATCAACAACGCCATTTATTACATGTAAATTTTCCAATCTCAGCCCATCGCATCTTCTTTCAATTTGCAGAAGATAGTTGCCCGATTTTTCGGCTGGTTGTCTGCCGTCTCTATTTCCATCAAAACGAAGATTTGAGATAGTCAGGTCCTTTGAATCATATAGCCGAAATATCCAGTTCCCCCAAATAACCGGTACGCCACTTGCTACTTTTAAGGTTGCTTTCTCTTCACCCGTTGAAGTTATTGTGGCCGGTTTTTCAAAACGATATAACGCCAGACCGCATCCTACCGATCCACCGTTCGTGTCACGCAGGAGATATGTTTTACCCGATGTAAATTGTAACTCGCCGCCTTTTACTTTTATAGTATCCAAAGCGCGTTGAATAGCGTCTCTGTCATTGGTTACGCCGTCTCCCACCGCTCCGAAATCGTCAACTTTATATATTTGGCCGAAACTATTCATCGCCAATATTAGATTGACAATTAGCAGGTATTTAACTAATCTTTCCATTACCAACGCTCCCTTCCTATTTGTTTTTAACTAAGGTCTTTCAAATTGTCTTTAAATTGAGCGACTTCTGCTCTATTATACTGTAAATATTGTCATTGCGCGATGCTAACGCTTCGGCATCGCGGTAATCTTGTGGAGATCGTCACGTCTCCCGCCGCCACGTATTCATAGCGACGGCAACCATAAAATCGCTCAATTTAGGATAGACAACAGACATACTACTTCACTAAAAGCATCTTCTTAATTTCTATTTGATTATTTGATTCTAATTTATAGAAATAAATACCTGAAGATAAATGGCTGCCATCAAAGGGCACGGAATAAGAACCGACGCGCATTTTTTCATTTATCAATACTTTAACTTCTTGTCCAAGTACATTATAAACGATTAATTTTGTCATTCCTTCTTTTCTTAAAGTAAAATCTATTGTCGTTCTCGGATTAAAAGGATTCGGATAATTTTGAGAAAGTGTGAAATTCGTTGCGGAACCTATCTTGTCTCCTTTTTCATCAATATCTGTTGTCCGTTCCTTATATTCGGAGATAAAAGCGACCGCGTCGCCACCCGATCCTGTACCGTATAACCAATCGGAATTGAAAATCACTCTCTTTCCGTCGCGGCTGACGGAGCCCATTGGATAATTTTCATAAGTTGTACAAGAACTTCTTGCATAACCAAAATGACGAATAATTCCGCTTCCGTCAAGTTTGATTTCAAATAATTGAGTGCTGTAATTAAATTCATCGCTATTTATATCGGTCGAGACTAACGCCCAACCGGGATTGTTAAACCCGCGTCCTGAAATATGCCCGCCGATATTGGGCTCTAAAAGTCTTGTATATTTACCATCACTTAATCGAGACATGGATAGAGGGATTACCTGAACCCACACTTCATTTCCTTCCGAATCAACGCCAAAATCTCCATGCTGCGAACCAATCCCAATTGTTCTAAGATAAGTAAAATTTAAATCATAGACGTCAATATTATTGTTTCCTCTGTCATTTACTACGATATAGTTGCCGCTTGGCGTAATGGTTATCCAGTCAATATCGCCCGAAAAGGATTTTGTCGATATAACTTTATCGGTTTCAATGTTGTACAGTGACGCCTCCACCGGCACTCCGCCGCTCTCGTTGGTTATTACAACATATTTGTCATCAGCAGAAATACTGCCTTCCCAAGGCCCCAAGGTGGCTTTATACCCCTCAAAGGTATGCAAAGTAGTTATTTGATCTGTCATAACATTAATCTTTTTAAAGGCGCTTCCATCACAGAAATAAGCTATATCAGGATCGATATTCGACCATCTTCGTTCATAGAGATAGTAATTGGATTTTTTATATATGCTATAATTTTCTCCGTCTAATAAATAGGTTCCGAAAGTTAAAGATATTAAGCTCATATCAGCATTCCATGCCTGAATTTTAGGATAATTGGAAAGCAGAACGCTGGAGCCGCTTGGGACGTCAAATGCCTCAGGATCGCTAATACAGGTGTAATCGACGCCATGTTGTGGGTCCCGAACGGTTTGTAAATATTCCGGCTTTTCCAATGTTTGCGGCGGAGTTGGATTCCACGTCGTTTCCGGTGGAAATATCGTCTCCGGAACTTCCCCCAATTCCATTAAATGAACGGCGTCAATCCAAATATCTACGTTCTCTTGACTAATTGTACCAAAATCGAAGGACCATGAAACTTTTTCATTTGAGCTAAACGCCTTTATCGTATCCGTTATAAAAACAATTTCGTCTTGCGGCAAGGATATCTCTTTTGAGTATAACGTTCCGTTTGGAGCGTTTTGTTGATTAACCGACCAATACAGACCAGAAACAGCTTTGGAGGCTTTTGCCATGAATTGAATATAATATTCTCTTCCAATTTTTACCGAATCAAGCAAATTATCCTGATATATGCGTATCTGCCGCGGATTATCGGCAGAAGTTTTATTAACTTTTATATATAGGCTATTTTTACCTTCCAAAATATAATTCGTACTTAAAGAAATCACAGCCGTATCTTCATTAGCAACTGTTGTCCAATTATTTAAACCATCGTAAAAATAATTATTTTTTAACAACTCAATTCCTTCGCGAGGTAACGGATATTCCGTTATTGGGTCATCCACGGCTATTAAATGAAAATCATCCAACCATAGTTCCGTATCGTCGTTTCTCAATGCTGCGAAATCTATGGCAAAGTAAACCGAATTATCCGTTTCTTCTGCTTGGAATCTATAACTAAAATGGGTAACCTCATTTGCTTTTGCCTTTACCCAATCCCAATTATAAAAATTATTGTAATCGGGTTCGTCATAAATAGTCCAAAAGCATTTATTTATATCTTTGTTTGCTTTTAAATTAAAACTAACGAAATAATATTGTCCTTCTATTATCCCACCCGGAATATTGTGTTGATTTAATTGAATTTTTCCGCTCGGAATCTCTTTATACGGATTATGCACTGTTACATGAACGCTATTCTTACCCGTAATTACGCTATTGGTATCCAATTCATAATCTGCGCGCGTACTATCTAAACTATATAATTCCCAATTGGTTAAACCCTCGTCAAAATATCTATTTGTAAGCAGTTCCGTTCCCGCCGGTAAATCATTTTCCCTATCGTCTTCGGGGATTTCTTCTTTTTTTACTTCGATTAAATGGACTTCGTCAATCCAAATATCTACGCCGGCGTCCGATATTAGGCCCACATCAAAACTTAACTTGACTTTACCGTCCGTATCCGTAAACTCCAGAATATCTTGGACGTCTACAAGCGTATTCGCATCAAGCGATCTCCCCAAATAACCATTGCTCGGTTCCAATGCCAACCAAGGATCGTGCGCCATATGAACCTTAACCGTAAAAT
>CAYRJN010000266.1:0-4028 GCA_964424545.1 uncultured Calditrichaceae bacterium | reverse complement strand
AACTTGTCAAGGTACAAAGTTAAGAAAGTACCATTTTAGCTGAAGCAATACATAAATTTTCTTTTGCATTATTAATCTTAATATTTGAAATTACGAATGTATGGAATAATTAAACCTTGAATAACTTTATATAGTTTATTAAAGTCGGTTATAGTATCGGTATACACTAAGGTGTTTATTTTGTAAAAGTATCATGCACCTATACAACTATACAATTTATTTTTATATCCTAAAATCACGATATGAGCAATTTGAATCGAAACTTCAAAAAAAAATCCGATAAGCCTTTTTTTATAATAATGGGCGTTATCTCCATTACTTATGTCGTCCTGATTTTATCCATGATATTGGCCGATTTGAACTTCACCACATGGAACGAGATCCTCTCCTCTCTTAAGAGCCGTGAAATTCAATACGCTATTAAGCTCAGTCTCTTTTCCTGCACCATTACCACAATTCTATCGCTACTCGTAGCTGTGCCCATCGGATATTTGCTAAGCCATTATAATTTTCCGGGTAAAAAAGTAATGGATACGATACTTGATATCCCCATTATTCTGCCGCCGCTGGTAATCGGTCTGAGCTTGTTGATCCTTTTTCAAACGCCGCCAGGACGATTTATCGAACGATTCATCTCGGTTACCTATGCTATTCCCAGTATTATTTTAGCGCAGTTTATGGTAGCAAGCGCTTTTGCCATTCGCGCCATGAATGTATCCTTTGCGCAAATCAATCCTCGGCAGGAACAGGTTGCCTTAACATTAGGATGCAGCCGCTACCAGGCTTTTCGTTATGTGGTTTTGCCGGAAGTGCGGACCGGTATTTTAACGGCTGCTTCGCTTGCCTGGGCACGCGCTCTTGGCGAGTTCGGCCCTATTCTGATTTTTTCCGGAGCCACAAGAATGCGTACGGAAGTACTGCCCACAACCGTTTTTCTTGAAATGTCGGTCGGCAATATAGAAGCGGCAGTGGCGGTTTCTCTGCTGATGATCGCCGCAGCCTTTGCCGTATTGTTGTTAATTCGCATGCTCGGCAACGATCAGAACATACTAAAAACAATTTAGATATGATTGAATGTAAAAACATCCGTATAAAAGCGGGACAGTTTGAACTAAAGAACATCTCTTTTCATGTGCCGCATGCCCAATATTACTGTTTAATGGGTAAAACCGGCAGCGGAAAAACAACTATTTTAGAAGCTATCTGCGGATTACGTCAAGTACAGGACGGCCGTTTTTTTATTGACGGAAAGGATATCACAAGCTGCAAACCGTCTATGCGCGAAATCGGTTTTGTGCCGCAGGATAACGCTCTCTTTTCCACCATGACCGTAAAAGAGCATTTGGCTTTTTCTTTAAAAATACGCAAATGGAAAAAGCGCGAACGCAAGCAACGCGTAGAAGAGTTGGCGGAACTGCTCGATATTTCCGCTTTATTATCAAGAAAACCGCTCGGGCTGAGCGGCGGCGAAAAGCAACGCGTAGCGCTAGGACGAGCGCTAAGCTTCCGACCGAAAATATTGTGTATGGATGAACCGCTAAGCGCGCTTGACGACCAAACCAAGGAGGAGATGTATCATTTACTGGAATCGGTTTGTAAAGTAAGCGACGTTACGGTTTTACATATTTCTCACAGTTTTGCAGAAGTATCGCGTTTGTCTGACGGCGTGATTTATCTCGAAGATGGTAAAGTTAATTGTTTTCAAGCCCCGGATTATAGCGAACTGCAACGACATATAGGTACAAAATCGAAAGAAGGATAATTGCTTTGTTTTTATGATATTCTTTTGTAAAGCGCTAAACCCAAAGTAAATAAGATAATTTGTTGACCTAATACTAAAAATTTAAAGTAAAAACCGTCACGCCACGGCAATATTCTAAAATAGCAATTTTATAAAAACGTTTCGCAGACAAAATATTAAACAAGCGGGGGAAAAATGGTAATCAAAGTAAAATATACTGCTCAGCTAAAAAAAACCACGGGAACAGCGGAAGAAATAATCACCGTTCCTGAAAACATCAGTTTAGACGAAACGCTCCATATTTTAAGCGCGCATTATAAGGATAATTTCCATAAAATGATCTTTAACGAGGATAATGAATTTTCCAATTCCATTGTGCCCGTCGTCAACGGGAGACAAATAAGAATGGAAGATAACATCTTATTAAAAGACGGTGATGAATTATTATTGCTCAGTCCCATTGCCGGAGGTTAATATGAACACTTTAAGTAAAAAAGAAAAAGCCGTTTACGAATGGCAGCTGTCCGTACCCGGTTTCGGCGAAAAGGGTCAGGAAAAATTGAAGAATTCTTCCGTGCTTGTATCGCGCATCGGCGGATTGGGCGGCGTAGTAGCTTACGAATTGGCCGCTGCCGGTATAGGAAAATTAATTCTTGCCCATGGAGGCAACATCAAAGAAAGCGACCTAAACCGTCAACTTTTAATGACCGACAGCTGGTTGGGGAAGCCGCGTGTGGAATCGGCGGAAAGACAATTAAAAGCATTGAATCCCCGATTGAAAATAATAACTTTTAATGAGAATATAAGCGAGCAAAATGTCATAGAGATTGTTTCTCAAGCTGATATTATTGTAGATTGCGCGCCATTATTTGAAGAACGTTATTTGATGAACCGTGAAGCGGTAGCGCAGAATAAACCGTTAGTGGATTGTGCCATGTATGAGTTAGAGGCCCAGATCACAACTATAATTCCGGGAAAAACAGCTTGCCTTTCCTGTTTATACCCTCAAAAGCCGGAATTCTGGCGACGGGAATTCCCCGTATTTGGCGCCGTTTCCGGAACCGTTGGATGCCTCGGAGCGATGGAAACCATAAAACTAATTACCGATCTTGGAGAACCGTTATACAATCGCCTTTTGACTATGGATTTAAGAGATATGTCTTTCCGAACCATTAAAATTCATAAACGGGAAAATTGCCCTGTTTGCGGTTGAGCGTCTTGACAAAAATATTCCGCTCAATTTTCTTTATTCCCAAACTTGAATAACCGGCAATACATAAAACTTTGCCGCATCTGTCGACATCCCGCTTATCGGAAAGCTTGTTGCGAACAAGCACGAAAAGCAATTAAGAAATAGACCCTTTGAATAGGCTGCTAATTTTAATCAATTAATTTAATCGTTTATGTAGCCTCAAAGACGCCATTGAAATCATGATAATACCAAAAATCGTCATGGCTGAGGCTTCTCGCCATAGATGGATGAAGCCGCTGCCTTTTAAATATATTTCACGGATGATAACAATATAATAGCGCATGGGATTTAGATAAGTAATAGCTTGAACCCAGTTCGGCATATTTTCAATTGGAATAAAAAATCCGGATAATAACATGGCAAAAATCGAGAAAAAATAAGCCACAAACATAGCCTGTTGCTGAGTATTAGCCATGGTAGAAGCGAACATACCGAGCCCCAAGGTGGACATACTAAAAATGATCGTCATAAAGAAAAGCAATGTAACGCTCCCTTTTATCCAAATGCCGAAAACAATGCCCGCTGCGAGAATACCGACAATCAACAGCGCCATAGCCAATACAAGAAAAGGTAAAATTTTCCCCAGAATTAGCTCCCAGCTTTTGATGGGCGTCACCATCAATTGTTCCAATGTGCCGATCTCTTTTTCACGCACTAAATTCATTGCCGTTAAAAATGCCGTGATCATCGTAATCAAAACCGCTAAAATACCCGGCACAATATTATATTTACTGTCCAAATTAGGGTTATACCACATTCGTGGAGCAATTTCTATTACTTTTGCCTTCATCATCTCAGCAGGTATGCCTTTAGACCATTCCTTCTGCAAAAGCATAGCCGTCTGCTGAATATAGGACATTGCGATACCGGTTGAATTGCCGTCCACACCGTCAAGTAGTATTTGCAAACGCGGTTTTTTACCATTTCTCATATCTCGTTCAAAATGGGGCGGAATAATAACGGCCGCGCGAATCGTATTATTATCCAACAGCTCTACCGCTTTTTTTGACGATCCAATATCGCCGCGATAATCAA
>CAYRJN010000265.1:0-4053 GCA_964424545.1 uncultured Calditrichaceae bacterium | reverse complement strand
TTAAAGCGCTTCTATCCCCCTTTCGCTTCGCTCTTCCCCCCTTATTAAGGGGGGATGCCGTAGGCAGGGAGGATTCTATAACGCAACACGGTTTTTAAATCTACCATTGCAGCGCAACGCCAAGCATCACCCCGTCCCTTACAGGCATGGCCGAAAAGCGGGTTTTATTATGCCAGGCCGGGGACAGAAAGGCGGCGTCGATGATATTCCACAGATAGACGGCGGCGGTTGCGCCGTAGAATATATTGCGCGTCTGTTCGGCGGCGTTTACCTCCTCATAGGCGCTTTCCATCTCTTGCCCGAGCCGCTGAATCTCATCCTTATCCATCGCCTCGTCATACTGCTGCTGCATGTCGTTATAATCGGCTATCGCGTCGTTATACATTTTGGTATAGGCAACTGCGCCGCTCAACCCGCCGAAAAAGCCCAAACCGTAGAGCCAGGCTCTTACCGTTTTATCCTGATAGCCCTGACCTAGTCCCGGCACAAAGATGGAACGCAGCACGGCGCCGCCGGTGGTTTTTGGCTTTAAGGGCGCATTTAATACCCTGGTCTTTCCCGCTTTAACGGTCAGGGTTACCGATTGATCCACGTAACCGGGTTTGGATATTTTAAAATCATAGTCGCCCACCGGAAGCGATAATTCTTTTTTATTTATTTTGTACTTTTTGTTATTAACGGTTAAAAAGGAACCGGCGGGTATTTTCCCAAACGAGATAGCGCCTTTTTGCTTTATCATTTTAGCGCCGATATTTTTTGTTTCCCCCTCTTTTAACGTTATGGTCTTTTCCCAATCTTCATAATTGCGGTTTGTTATCTTGATGTGGAGCGTTTCGTCAGGGTTTATTATAAAATTTTGCGGCGTTTTTCCTTTATACTTCCCGTTTAGGTAAATAACGGCGCCGGAAGGCTCGGAATATAGGTATAAATTAGCAAACCGTTTTAAATGCGCGGTAATTCGCGTCGTTTTTTCCGATTCGACCTTTATTTTACTTTTATAATTAACATACCCTTCTTTTTTTAGAACCACTATATACGTACCTTTGGCGAAAGTCCGCTCATGATAGGGCGTCTGCCCATAAAGTTTATCGTTAATATATATATCCGCCCCGCCCGGCGTTGATTGTATGTCTAATCTGCCCATTTTTTTTAAGACGCCGTTCACCTTGCCGAATTGATTATATTCCACCTTCACCGTTTTATTAAAATTGTCGTAATCATTCAATTTTAATAGTACGACGTGTTCGCCCACGGAGATATCTTTAATCACCTTGGGCGTTTTTCCGTAATTTTCACCATCTATAAAGATCTGCGCTTCCGGCGGATTGGAATATATTTTAAGTCCGCCTCTTGCCGAAACTAATTTTAAATTTTCCACCACAATATCATTGGCTTTTACGGTAACGGTTTTGGAACCGATGGTATTGCCCTTGACCAATTTTAAAAAATGTTGGCCGGCGGGCACATCCTGCAGGGTGGCCGGGGCGCTTTTTCCCGTTTGAATGTTATCGAGATAGATATCGGCGCCGGACGGGCTGCTTTTAACGTAAATATCGCCGCTGCCGCCGGTTAATATGGCGGGACCCGCCGCAAGACCCACGCTGTATTTGCCGGCTAATTTCATGGCTACTTTACGCAGGGAAGTAGTCAACACCTGTTCAATGGGACACTGGCAGTCTTCGGTAACGTTTTTAATAATTTCTCCGCTCTCCACATCGATCAAGCGCACCGATACGGTAAACAGCGAACCCACTTTGCCGATGCTGCCGGCGCAAATCTGATTGGCGCTCAGTAATTTTCCCGCTTCCACGGCGCATTCGCTGCTCGTGCAGCCGGTCATCTGAAAACCCTGCTCGGTCAGGATTTCATCCATTTCGCCCCGTTCGATAAGGGTAAAAGCCTTGGTTTTAACCAGCTCGCCGCGCAGGCGGTCGGTCATGGTCTTGCTTTCCGCATCGCTGATGCCGTCTCCGCTGAGCTGCAAAACGGCAACGCGGGGTTTTTCCTTTTGTGCATAACTTACCGTGGCAATGAGCGCAGTCATTAGAAAAATAAAAAGATTTTTCATCGCTATCTCCATTATTAAAAAAAATGGCATGTGAAAATATGAATTTAAGTAAATATATTGAAAGTTCTTGTGATTATCAATTAAAAACATTAAATATTTGCCCTTTTATAAATGAGATTCCACAGCTTTTTGTTTAAAATCGATGCAAATTTTGAAATTATATGAATAACGGGAAAAAGTGCGTTTTCTGCAAAAACGTTCAGGGGATGTATTAAATTTAAATTATCGGGATGTCAAGAACATAGCTTCGCAAAATGATTAATGTTGAATTACGCAAATAGAAAAACAGATTAAAACCGTCTCCTTAAAAAAGGGGACGATAGGGATTGTCCGGTTTTCATTATTCACTAATTCCGATATTTATCACAACCCCCTTACCCCTTTTATAAGGGGAGATTTATTATTTCTGTTTTGCAAGATAGATGGAATAAGCGTAAACTTTGAAATTCCTATACAATAAATTAAAAAATCTGAAAGCTTAATTTTCTCATTGTCAGCATTCAGATTCCTGCTTGCGATGGAATGGCAAACGGCAGATTTTATTCCCACGCAACGGCCATTCCCGACCATGAATAGACAAGACTGAACAGTAACTTTTTCTGTATAACAGCCTTAAGGGAAAACATTCCGATTCCCGTAAAGAAAATAATTATTGTATTTTTATAAAAAATATGATAGCTTTTGTTTTTATGACGGTAAACAAAGAACAGGATTTAACGATGATATTAGACAAACTTGAAAACGCCGATATTTACAAAAATATCAGTCAACGGTTAACGGCCGCTTTTGAATTTTTGCAATCCATGGATTTCAGTATGATCGACAACGGAAAAATTGAGATTTCGGGAAAAGATATTTTCGCCGTAATCAGCGAATACCACACCAAAAACAGCGATGAAAGCGAACTTGAAGGACACCGCAAATATATCGATGTGCAATACATGGTCGAAGGCAGCGAACTGATCGCATACACTCCCATGGGCAATCAAAACATTTCCATCGAATACAACAAACAAAACGATATTACTTTTTTTAAGGGCAAGGGCGAACTTATAAAGTTATCGACGGGTTCTTTTATGGTCTTTTTCCCAACGGACCTTCATCAACCGTGTATTTTTGTTGATAAGCCGGCTTTAGTGCGTAAAGTTGTGGTAAAGGTAAAAATATAAAAATGGAAGACAGGGGAATATTTAAACGGGAGAAAATAATTCCCCCGCCTTCCGGGCATTTGCTGAGGCAACAAACGTAGCGTAAAATTAATAAAATAACTGTTCGGTACTTATTTTGTAGTATCGTAATTTCAAAAAGCAACCTATTGTAGACATTTTCATTATTATTTTTGTAATTTTGTCAGCCGAGAAATCTTACAGATAAAATACATATTAAATCGTCCTCTCTCCGGGAATACAATAGTTTTAAGTTTTCTCCGCTCCATTACGATAAAAAACATCGTAATTCCGGTCGAGATGACAAATATTCGCGTATCATGCAATTATTCCAATATGTCCCCGGTTGTCATTCCCGAAATCACACGCAGCCTGTCATTCTCATATGTTTTACGCTGGAATCCGAATCTTGCCGATTGCTGCATTCGCATTTTCCGATTTATCGGAGAATGACAAATATTAGGTCAGCGCGCTATAAAACAAATTTTTCCCGATAAACAGACATCGAAAGACACCCTCACTCTTTGCAGGGATATATTCTAATCCATCTGTTTTCTTAAAAATGTCGGCACATCCAAATCATCCGGGCCGCTTGGCAGATCCGATTCTTTAAACGAGAAAATGTTCGGTCTCGTTGCCGCTTCCGGAATCTCTTTCCTTATTTTCTGATTATCGCGTTTATAAGTCGGTTTATCCAATTCTTTAAAATCGGTAGCCGTATATAATCCGTCCCTGATTATTTTCTTCGGGCGCTGAAGTATTTCGGCTTGTTTAGCTTCCGCGCTGAAACCGGTGGCAATGACCGTTACGCGCATTTCA
>CAYRJN010000264.1:0-4100 GCA_964424545.1 uncultured Calditrichaceae bacterium | reverse complement strand
GAAGATTTATATTATCGATTGCAAGTATATGTAATTACCATACAACCGCTTCGCGAACGGCCGGAAGATATTCCCGTTTTAGCCGAGCATTTTCTTGGCAAATATAACGCGAAAATGAATAAACGAATTGAAGCGATAGAACCTGCGGCAATGGATAGCTTAATCAATTATCCGTGGAAAGGTAATATACGCGAATTGGAGAATGCCATTGAATCGGCAATGGTGCGCACGCACTCTAATATTTTACGCAAAGCGGATTTTTGCTTAAATCATAAGGATGCCGATGTTTGTTTCGGTGGTTACAGATCCTTATTCGAGATTGAAAAAAACCATGTATTACACGTTTTGCAAGAGCAGAATTGGAATATTTCAAAAGCGGCTAAAATTTTAGGCATTGACCGCGTGACCATTTATAAAAAGCTGAAAAAATACGGTGTATCCAGACCAAATGAAAGATGAAATTTCAATTGTTTTACAAAAGAACGTTAAATTTTATAAAATCGATTCTATTAAGGAGAAAATTTCGGCAATTTTTAATACCAATGTGTCGGTTTTAGAGGAAAGAATTGATATTAATTCGTTTTATGACGGCTCCCGAGTTCAGTATAATGCCGCAGGAATTATTGATTCTCGTACAATAATTAAAAATAAAAAATGCTTAATTATCGTTATGCACGATATATTTATTCCCATTTTTACATTTGTATTCGGTTTGGCAAAACTTAACGGAAATACGGCGGTTATTTCCACCCATCATCTGCGTAACCGTTATTACGGTCTGCCCGAAAATGAAAACTTGCTAATGGAACGTATAATAAAAGAAGCGGTTCATGAAATCGGACATTTATTCGGTTTACGTCATTGTATTCAATATAATTGTGTTATGGTCAATTCAACTTCGGCAGAAGAAATTGATATAAAAAATGCGGATTTTTGCCCTTCCTGTTCTACAATTCTTGAAAGTTTATCAAATTGATAAATATCCTTGTTTTTTCTCTATTATTTCGTACCTTTTGTAAAAATTCTAATTTTAAAGGAGGAACTATTATGAGAAGCCTGTTTTTTAAACTTGCCGTACTATCAGTTCTATTGTCTCAATTCCTATTAGCGCAGGCAAAGATTATTGATCATCGTTGCACAAATATTACTAAAGTTCCTCAGGAAGCTATTGAAAACGCTAAGAGCATGTTGCATATCGGCTATGGCCACACCTCTCACGGCAGTCAGCTTGCCGACGGCATGAACGGTCTGATAGGATTTGCCAATGATGGAGGATTAGGCCTTTCTTTGCCCGCCGATATATTCAAATGGAATAACGGCGGCAGCGAAGGCGCGCTGGATTTGGAAGAAGGCGATGGTTATGGCGACGGCTGGTTAGACCATGACTGCGGTTACCACCCGCACTGGATTGACGAGACGACAGCCTATCTTGACGACCCTTCCCATTCGGATGTAAACGTGATAATCTGGTCATGGTGCGGAGAAGCGTCCGGTTACAGCGAACAGGATATGATAGATAAATATCTAAAACCCATGTCGCAGTTGGAACGTGATTATCCCGATGTTACATTTGTATACATGACCGGGCATTCGGACGGCAGCGGTGAAGGCGGCAATTTACACATAAGGAATCAACAAATTAGACAGTTTTGTATCGACAGTAATAAGGTGCTCTATGATTTTTATGACATTGAATGTTATGATCCCGACGGAAACTATTACGGCGATAAATTGGTTAACGATGCTTGCGATTACGATTCGGACGGGGACGGCAGCCACGATAAAAATTGGGCTGTTGAGTGGCAAAACGCTCATACGGAAGGCGTTGATTGGTATAATTGCGGGTCCGCTCACAGTCAACCTTTAAATGCAAATCGCAAAGCTTATGCAGCTTGGTGGCTTTGGGCAACACTATCCGGGTGGGATACAACCGCGACGAGAATTGAAGGAAACAAATTGTCTCAAGTAAATTCTCCGCAGTCTTTTAAATTATTACAAAATTATCCGAATCCTTTTAACCCGCTTACAACCATTTCGTATACCCTTCAAAGAAGCGCTCAGGTAGAACTTACCATTTATACAATCGATGGCCGAAAGATTGTTTCTCTATTTATAGGGGAACAAAATGCGGGAAGTTACGTCCGGCATTGGAATGCACAGAATTTACCGAGCGGAACGTATATTTGTCAGTTAAAAACGGCGGATCAAATGGACAGAATAAAACTACTATTATTAAAATAGGCTAAGAAAAAATCAATTGCTTTAAAAATTAGTGGATTAATTGAAACTTTTTGATTAAAATGATTCATCCGGAATAATTTAGTTAAAGGAGAGAATATGCCTTTCGCCACAAGTTTAATTATTTTTATCGTTATTCTTATCGCCAGCGCCATTCGCATCTTGAAAGAATACGAACGCGGCGTTATTTTTCGTTTAGGACGTATGGTGGGCAGCAAAGGGCCGGGCCTTATATTGTTAATCCCCCTGATTGATAAAATGGTCAAAGTCAGTTTGCGTACGGTTGTCATGGATGTGCCGCCTCAGGATGTGATTACTAAAGATAACGTTTCGGTTCAGGTCAATGCCGTGCTTTATTTTCGCGTTCTCAATCCTGAAAAAAGCGTCGTTGAAGTGGAAAATTACCTGTTTGCCACTTCACAGCTTTCACAAACGACTTTACGAAGCGTTGTGGGGCAAGTGGAACTTGATGAGCTGTTAATGGAACGCGATAAAATTAACGCTCGTTTACAGGAAATTATAGATTCTCATTCTGATCCATGGGGGATTAAAGTTTCCATGGTAGAAATTAAACACATCGACTTACCCGAAGAGATGAAGCGCGCCATGGCTAAACAGGCCGAAGCGGAACGTGAAAGACGCGCTAAAATCATTGCCGCAGAGGGGGAATATCAGGCAGCGCGCAAGTTAACCGATGCCGCTAAGGTGATAGACGAAACACCGTCGGCTCTGCAATTAAGATATTTGCAAACATTGGTGGAAATCGGAGCGGAGAAAAATTCCACAACAATATTCCCAATCCCCATTGATTTTATTAAGCCCTTTCTTGAAGAGCAGATTAAAAAGAATAAGACCCTTTAAGCATCGTTCCAATAAAAATATTCATTTCAGGAGCCAATTCCAAGAATACCCCTGCTTTAAGGGGGTATTCTTTTTTGGAGATAATATAAATATTTCCTTTACGATTTTTTTATTTAGATACCATTTATATTGATATTAAACACACCAAATAACATCAAATATTTTTAAACTTTACACGTTATCGTGATAAATTATATTTTAATTTTAAAATCGGAAAGGATTCCCAAAATGAAAAATCTTTTAAAGACATTTCTATTCTCGTTTTATCTCATGTTAACTATTTCCCCACAACAAACCTTTTGCGGCGGCAATGATTACACCGGCACTTATTTGCCCAATATCGATACGGTTATTGTGTACTCTTCCGTATTCGGCGCATCAAAAAATATTTATCAATACGATAACAATGACAAACGCATTTTATTTTTAGAATTAAAATTAAACGGTAATGATTGGATTCCTAATCGAAGGGATACGTACACTTATGATCAAGAGCGTCTTATCAAAATTTTAAGCGAATATTATTCGAACGAACAATGGGTAAATTCCATGCGTCAAACCTATACTTATAATGAAAATGATAATGTGACAACCTATCTCACGGAGGACTGGAATGCAGACAATACAGACTGGGTAAACAATCGACGTCATACTTATGAATATGAAAATAACAAACTCATTTCCGATATCGATGAATATTGGGCAAATAAATGGATAAAATACAGACGATATAGGACTAAATACAATGTTAACGGTCAAAAGGATACAACTTTTGAAGCCAGTTGGTATGATAACAGCGAATGGGTTGATTTTAAACGACAATATTATAGTTATAATGATAACGGTAATCTTATTTTTCAAATGGATCAAGCGCTTAATGATAATTTAGGATGGGATGACGCCTACCGGCATACTTTTACATACAATGATACGACCGCTATGTTAGAGCGGGAATGGGTAGAATATTTATATAATGGCGTTTGGTTAAACAGTAGCCAAAA
>CAYRJN010000263.1:2260-4109 GCA_964424545.1 uncultured Calditrichaceae bacterium | reverse complement strand
AATGTTCTTCATGTTCTTAAACCAATTTTTACGGAGTAAAATGCTTAATCATTTTATTTAATACAGGGAGATATGACTATAGATTTTTATATGAGCGGTATGATTGAAGGGAAAATCGGTTACAGCTTAATCGACTCTTTTAGAAGAGGCGTCGTCGGCCTTCATGAACAATTTATATCGGCTTCCTATTCGGAAAAAGATTATAATAGCCTCTATCCTCAGGATGAAACCAATTTAATTAACGAAAAATTAACGCGTTTTGGTTTTGGCGTGCGTCATGGTTTGGGCTATAATTTAAAGATTATAAAAATTATTCCTTACGCTTCTCATTCTTTTCAATGGTACAAAATGCAGTCCGTAAGGCCGGCCGATTTATCCGCGACCGATAGTTCCTTGTTGGATCGATATGAAGATGGGATTCGTTTCGGTTTTACAAATGAAGCGGGTATGAAAGTGAGGCTGTTCGGAAGTGTTGACGCTATGGCGTCTTACGAATATTCGATAATTTATCCGCGTGTATTATTCGGACAATGGTTTGTCAGTTATACGGTTTTATATATCGGAATGGGAGTTCTATCCAAATTTAGCAGAGATATTGTGAAAAATTCCCCTGTTCTCGGCCCGCTTATTTATTTTGCCTTAACAAACGGTTTGACCTGGGCATATACTTATGCGGCAAAAAACGATATGAACTGGCCTTTTCACTCGGAAGCGCCCATGCTGAATAATGTGGCGAAATTATCAATATCAATTAATTTCTAATAAACAAAAGAATTGTAAAGAAAAAAAGGGAGCCGAATTATTTCCAGCTCCCTTTTTTATTGTATCCGAAGGTTTAAAAAACGATAGGGAATCCGTTTTTATCAATCAATCGGCCAAACGATGGTTCTATTTATCTGTTAGGATTCCCAAAGCGTGATTACTCTCCGCATTCATCAAAAGTTTAAATCGCTTCGGTTTAACGTCAATAACTTTTACCACATTGTCTAAATGCGCAAATTCCGGAGCGAATTGCTGTAGGGCGTTATCCGAATTTTCAAAAAAATCGTCTCTGAAAATATTTCGTTTTTCGTCCGGATAAAGGGGGAGATAATAAATATTGGCTTCTACCAAATCCTGAAAAAAATGAGTGCCGAAGGACAGATCGGGCACATAATCTCCGCTTTTGCGGGCAATTTCGATTAAAGCGGCTGTGTTATTGATATCCGAATAGGTTACGCTTACACCGAGTTTAATATCGCCTCGGCTGCCCCAGCGGCCGGGACCGAGTAAAATAAATTTCCGCGAAGGCAAGGCTTTGTTTAATTTGCTCACGGCGCGGCCAACTTCTTTCATGCTTTTAAGTTCGCTTAACCGCGCATAGTTCTCAGGCGAAACATAAACAAGATAGCAAATGTTTTTAACCAGTCCGTTGGAAACAAATTTGTTGGCTGAAAAAATAATGTTATCTTTGGATAAGTTTTTGGGTATTTTAGCCGGCGCGGCCGTATCCGCATGGCTTTGCGGGCGGCATTGCAACAGGTAAAAGTTTTTACCGTCCGCGGCGAATTCGATATCCACCGGCCCCTTTAACTCTTTTTCCAATGTTTTAAGTATGGAATGAAGCCGTTTAATGAAGGGTGTATCTTTAAAAATACCGTCAAGAGTTACGATCAAATCCTCTTTACTGAAATCGGTCATTAAACGGTTGGCTTTTATAAGATGGTTTTGCTGGTAGACGGATACGATTTGTTCGATACCGGGGTATATATGGCCGTATTGCTTAAACACGGCGCTTAGCTCAACCGTTTCAAACTTGTTCTTTTTCAGGTTAATCACATCGATA
Organism: uncultured Calditrichaceae bacterium; assembly: GCA_964424545.1. GTDB lineage: Bacteria > Calditrichota > Calditrichia > Calditrichales > Calditrichaceae > JAUVIB01. The sequence goes on along the minus strand of CAYRJN010000263.1, from coordinate 2,284 downwards.
TAACGCGGCGAGTAGCGGATGATT
>CAYRJN010000263.1:0-2250 GCA_964424545.1 uncultured Calditrichaceae bacterium | reverse complement strand
ATATTAGTGCGCAAATCGGGTTTGCCGGGGGCAATCATAATGGGATAATCATCTCCGATGCGGTCGACGGCGCGGGTGCCTAAACCGGGCACAATACGCGCCAGTCCGTCGTCCCCTTTTATGCGCGGCGACCATACGAACTCGTTGCGGCTAAACGCCACGCCGGCATAGGAAGGGAAAAAATAATCGCCTATTTGCTGGCCGACCACTTCCTGAATCATAATTCCCATTTCTTCGTGAAAATCAAGCAGCCCCTTATTGGAGCGGTACTCTATGGGGTCGGGACCAAGCGTGGAGGCGTAAACTTCGGCAATGGCGTCCGTCAAGGACTGAAGTTTTTCTTGTTTATCGCCCTGATTGGAAATAAATAAACTTTTATATTTGCCGGAAAAAGCCGCGCCGAGACGGTCTTCAAGCAGACTGGAGCTGCGCACGATCAAGGGATGATCGCCGAAATCATCCAAAGCCATGGAAAGTCCTTGTAAAATGTGCGGCGGAAAATGGGACGTTTTGAACAATTGAATGACATGAGGATACTCTTTGCGGATTTCTTCAATGGTTTTATACTTTTGTTCCAGAATATCTTCGAGATTATTATAATCCATAAAGAGAATCATAGTATCCGATGTAATATACCATGTTTTGGGCGTGCGTATGGTTTCAAATAGCTCATTTTCGTGTTTGTATTTATCAATAATGTGTTTGGATAGAAAAAGTCCGGCGCTTTTACCGCCCAGCTTCCCATGGCTGCCTACAGGAAAAATCATTCTTCTTGCAAGATCAGCAAAATCGGCGATATCGACAAATCTTTTGGTAATATTGATAAATTCAAGCTGGTCGCTGAAAAAACGTCGAATCAAGGAGGCGCTCACGCCCGTTTTTATTGAATCGGCCAAAGCCAATCCTTTGGGCGCAATTTGAAAATAGCGGCGCAACGCCTGACTGATATCGGTTAACGATGAATTGTTATTGGCCGTTACGCGTACCAAAAAACTTGTTTTATCTTGTTGTATCCAGTTTTGGATCAGCGAAAGGATGGTATCATTATCCAAGTTGTTGCGAGCAATTTCGAAAATTTTGCGGCTGTGCGCTACCGTATCCTCAAAGCTATGTTTTTCAATAGGGCTGTTTATTTCGCCGCTTCCGGAGCTTTGTTCGAACTGCTGGTAGGGGGTAAATTCCTTCAATATGTTTTCCGCTTCGGAGTTTCCTTGCCAAATCAAATAATTCAGCATTTTTCTTGAAATTCGGAAAAACAATTCCGGATCGGTGCGCCTTAGTAGTTCCAAGATGACCTGCCATTCGCCGGATTTGTGCTTTATAAATTCTTTTTTTGTCGATTCCCATTGCCTGAAAATTATTTTTAGTCGGCTATAAACTTGAAAGACGGCATTGTCAGACTCGGCTGCATATAGAAATTCTTTCTCTTCCTTAAAATTTTTCGGCCGCTTATTTTTAAACTTCGCTTCAACCATACCGATTCTACGCTTACGGACAACGATATCAGCGCTGATTTTATGAGCGTACTCTTTGTAATCGGCGGAACGGAATTCACTGTCCCGATAATAAATTATCACCGAGCATTTTGCTACGTCTCCCAAAATATCCCGAATTAAGTCCGGTAAAATTTCCAATGCGTCCTGCGTGTTGATTTCTTGATTATGAAGAATCTCTTCGATTTCATAAATACTGCTTAGTTCCTTAGTCTGTTCGTCAATGATGTCGACAAGCTGATCAAGTTGATTTTGTAGAGAACTCATAAATATACTCCCGTTAAAACGATGGCGCCGCGCCTCAATATAGCGTTGCGTAAAAAACTATGCAATACTAAAACGTCATGGCGAGCTGAGAAACGAACAATCAATCCGTTTATGGCCAAACGGTTGTAGATTGCTTTAAACCCGACATGACAAATAATTGATGCGGTATGTATAAAGGCCGTATTCCTTTTTGCATTTGACGACGGCTATTTGGTAAAAAATTGAGCTTTCTTCCCCAAAAGGTCAAAGACAAATTATTGATTTTAGGGTGAAGAAATTAAACATAACAGCGTTTTATAATAAACAATCTATCAAATTGTTCGTTCAATTGAAAATGAAAAACGTAAAAAAAAATTAAAATCTTCTGCTTCATTATCTTTACGGGCGACATCTGCGGGGTATGGACGGTCAAAGCGGAATCTTTTACTATTGAATATGTATTGGTTCAGGCGATTTGGTACTTTTTAAAGCGAAAAAACTTTGTTATTTG
>CAYRJN010000262.1:0-4137 GCA_964424545.1 uncultured Calditrichaceae bacterium | reverse complement strand
TTATACCAAATAATACAGAAAAATTTTTAGGGTGTTGCAAAAATGAAAACAGGAGGAAGTTCTCAGACCTCAGGTTGAATTGATTAAAGGTAAATCTCCCTTTATGATATCGCATCGTAAAATTAATAATCGTGATTTTTACTGGCTGGCTAATAACAGCGGTTTTCAACAGGATGTCACGTTATTGTTACGCGACGGCAGCGGCGCAGCCGAAATATGGGATTGTGAAACGGGCGAGATTAAGCCGGTGTTTTATAATAAAGTAAAGGATGGTAACCTCTTAACGCTTCCATTTGAAAAATATGAAGGCTTTTGGCTGGCGTTTGATCCGCAAAAAGCGATTAAAAAAATCGACAAAAATGAACCGACGCTCATGAGCGAATTGACGATTGACAAAGGGTGGCAAATCAGCTATCCCGAAACCGATACGGTTTGGCTAACTTCGACGCGAACCAAGATTATTGAAAATTCAAAACTACATAAGGAATATTTAAAATCCGAGTATGACGATTCCGATTGGTATTATGTCAATATGGCGGGCAATATCAGGTTGGACGGACGGTGGAAAGCGACGATGTTTTATAATCCCGATCCCACATCAAAGCGCTATTACCGTTATAAATTTGTTTTGGAAGACAAAGCGGAAAAGGCCATTATCAATATTAATGCGGATAACGCCGTTAAATTTTGGGTGAATGGAAATTCTGTTACTCCCGGAAAAAATGCAGACAGCTGGGCTGTGTTTGATACGCATAAAGTGGCAAACTATTTAAAAAAAGGCGAAAATGTTATCGCGGTTGAAGAAACCAATCGGGCCGGTTACGGTTGGATGATCATGCAGGGGCTAATCCTGTTGAATAATGGTAAAAGAGTGGAAATCCTTACCGATAAATCATGGAAGGAAACGCAAATATTTTATTCCGGATGGCAAAAAACTGATTTTAACGATCATTCATGGAAGGAGCCTTTGGCTGCGAGCGAAAAGGTCGCTAATTCCGAATTTAAACGTATGCGGCCGCCGAATAGAATAATATTTTCCAAAAGTACGGTTTGGTGGCGTATTAAAGTTATTCCCAATGCTCAATCGCTTACGTTGCCGGGGATTGATAAAAATGCGTTGGTTTGGATTGACGGTAAAAAGGCAAAAATCAGCGATGACAAGTTGCAAATTCCATCCGGCGCCAAGGTCATTATCATTAAAAACAACGAAGACGCCGACGGGCTCTCCAAATCGGCCGTATTCCATTGCAAAGGACGCAGCGAAAGCGCCCTGATCTCTTGGTTAGATATGGGGCTGAGTCGGTTTACTGGTTTTATGGATTATGAAACAAATTTTATAGCGACGCACGGCGGTTCCCAAGTTACACTTGATCTTGGTAAGGTGCGTTTTATGGCGGAGGTTTGGCTCAATGATCAAAAAATCGGCGAACGTCTATGGCCGCCGTATATATTTAATACAAATCGTATTAAGAAAGGAAATAATACGCTGCGTATTAGGGTGGGTAATCTGATGGTTAATAGAATGGGCGGTGAAGATGATTTGGGACGATTGCGTACATGGGGCTGGAAAACGCCGCCGGATTCAAGTTTTGAAGGCGGATTATTCGGGCCGGTGAAAGTTAGTTTTTATTAATTAATTGAATAGGAGTTTTAAAAAATAAGGAGGGGATAATGAAAAAAGGTACATTTTTTATTTTACTATTTATTTTTAGCGTTTTATTATTAAGTTGCGCAAAAAAAGAATATCCGATTTATGTCTCTCCCCTTGGTAGCGATAAAAATACGGGGAGTATGGAAAAACCGTTTGCAACGCTTCGGCAGGCGCTTAAGCTGGCGCGAGAAAAATTGGGCAGCGTTCCCGTTACCGTTTATCTATTCGGTGGCGTTTATCATTTAAAGCGTCCGTTGCTCTTAACTGCTTTGGACAGCGGGACAAAAGAGGCGTCCCTCAATTTTGTTGCCCTTAACTCCGACAAAACCGTTATAAGCGGAGGAATTAATATCAGCGGCTGGAAGAAAGAAAGCGGCGTTTTATGGTCAGCCGAATTACCTCGTGATTTCAAAGGAAAATTTCGTTCATTTTATGTTAATAATCATCGCGCTGTTCGGGCCAGAACTCCGGATACGGGATTTTTGCGGGTAGTAAAATCCGGCAATGATAATAAGACCAATTTCTTCTTTGCAAAAAAAGATTTTCCTTTTGTCGAAAAGGTAGGAGGCATGGAATTGGTTCTTCTTCATGATTGGTCGATTACACGCATTGGCGTAAAAAGTATTGATTGGCAAAACAACCATCTTCTGGCCGTGGACTCGATTGGCGCCATGCGGCCGTCATTTTTCACCATTACCAATTGGGAAAAACATCCGCGATACTTTTTGGAAAATGCTTTAGAATTTTGCGATAATCAGGGAGAATGGTATTGTGATTTTGATGAACGTAAAATCTATTATTATCCATTATCCGATGAAAAAATGGAGAACGCCGAATGTACGATTCCCGTATCCGAAAAACTGATCGTTATCCGCGGCCGTAAAGATAAACACGCTGCTTTTATTAATTTTAAAGGGATTATTTTTGAACATACGGAATGGCTGCTTCCTAAGAGAGGATATTGCGCAACTCAAGCGTGTATGTATGATGAGCGATATGATAAAAATAAAAATTGGAGTCAGGTTCCGGCGGCCATTGAGTTGGATTTGGCCGATAATTGCGGGTTTTATGACTGTACGGTCCGGCATACCGGCGGTTCGGGGATTTGGCTGCGTGAGAATTGCAGCAATTGTGAAATAAGCGGCACTCATATAAGCGATATTGCCGGAAACGGCATTAATATCGGCGAAGGACGTGAACGAACGGTTAACGGAAAACCGTGGTGGCAATCTGCTGCAGAAGAGGTTTCAAAAAATAATAAAGTTTATAATTCGTTGATTGAAGATTGCGGGATACAATTTTTCGGCGCCGTAGGAATATGGGGCGGTTTGATTGCTAATACATCTATTGACCATAACGAAATTAGAAATTTACCCTATACCGGCGTTTCTGTGGGCTGGATGTGGAACCCAAGACCTACGCCTTGTAAAGAAAACAATATTACTTCCAATCATATTCATCATGTTATGCAAATACTAAGCGACGGAGGCGGTATATATTGTCTCGGTTTACAGCCTAATAGCCTGATTCGTAATAATTTAATTCATGATGTTATGATTAATGCCGGCAGGTCGGAAAGCAACGGTATGTTCCTCGACGAGGGAATAAAGGATGTGCTTGTGGAGAAAAATATTATTTTTAATATAGCCCGTTCGCCCATGCGTTTTCATAAAGCCTATCATAATGTCGTACGTGGTAATGTGCTGGTCTGCAACGACGATACGCCGCCCATACGTTATAATGCCACCAAAGCGAATAATATCGTGAAGATAGACAATTTGATTTTACAACAATCTTCTAAAAAGGATAGGAAAAAATTGGAAGCCATCGTAAAGCAAAGGAAAAACGACATCGGGACAAAAGAGCGAAGTGAATGGCAATAAATAGTGTCGATTCAGAAATATAGAGCTGGAAAAAAATATTGAAGGTGCTGGCAAAATTAAAAATGTTGAAAAGTCGTTGCTTATGACTGATAATTATGCAATTGTCGTTTAATTGCTCAGAAATATAAAAATATCGAAATTATTACAGTTTGGAAATAATTATTAAAACGGGTAAACAAATGAATGCAAATTCTATTAATGACGACGCTAAAATTCTGGAGAAATTTCAGTATAAACAGGAATTGAAACGAAGTTTGAAATTTTTCAGCTCTTTTGCGGTCGCTTTTTCCTTTATCTCAATTACGACCGGAATTTTTACGAATTATCGTTTTGTAATACAAACCGGCGGACAGGCAGGCATCTGGTCATGGATCGTCACCGTTGCCGGACAATTGCTTGTCGCTTTAATTTTTGCCGAACTTGCGGGAATCATTCCCGTAAGCGGATATTCTTATCAATGGATGAAAAGATTATCCACGCCTTTTGTCAGTTGGATAAGCGGATGGATATCGTTCTCTTTTTTAGTGCTGGTTATTCCCGCCGTTGATTGGGGACTGGCGCCTGTTCTGGCTGGTTTGTTAAATATTCCAATTAGTAATCATA
>CAYRJN010000261.1:0-4206 GCA_964424545.1 uncultured Calditrichaceae bacterium | reverse complement strand
GCTCCAATGTTTATAGGTTTTTATTTAACTTACACTACTGCGAAACTTGAGTTAATTATTATGTTTTGATGAGGACTGGAGGCGTAATTTATAATAAATAAATTTAAAATCAAAGAAAACATGCGCCTCAATGTTTTAATTTTATCCAATTTAAGCCATTAAAAAAAGAGTAGTTATTTACTTACATAACAAAGCAAAATTTTTATCCCTCATTAAGCGAAATATTTGGCGCCCGCCGCTTCTTCTCTATTATCGATTATTTTTAAACATTCCGTTATAGAGATGAAGCTAATATTAAATTTTAACGGCCTTGTAAACGCTCGGGATATGGAGAACTTTGGTTTAATGAAAAATATTTTGCCCATTTCAGGGGATTACTTTCTCTGCATAAACGGGATCGTAGTATATGATGATTTTTTCATTTTTCACTATTCATTTATTCTATAATATTTAGCTTGAGCCAAAATCTTTCCGAGCAGGTTAATCCAAAATTTCGTATATTTAGCGCGGCAATACAATATTAACAAACAGGACAGAAAAATATGGCTGAAGTAAAATATACCGAAGATAGCATTCGCTCATTGGATTGGCGCGAGCATATTCGTATGCGCCCGGGCATGTATATCGGCAAACTCGGCGACGGCTCTTCGCCCGACGACGGTATTTACGTTTTATTAAAAGAGACCATCGATAATTCCATCGACGAGTTTGTAATGGGCTACGGCAAATCCATAGAGGTTACCATCAACGAACAAAAAGTTACCGTACGAGATTACGGCCGCGGTATTCCGCTCGGCAAAGTTTACGACTGCGTAGCCAAGATCAACACCGGCGGCAAGTATGACACTGAAGCCTTCCAGAAATCCGTAGGTCTTAACGGCGTGGGCACCAAAGCGGTTAACGCGCTTTCCCGTAAATTTATCGTCAAATCGGTGCGCGACGGTAAAATGAAAATGCAGGAATTCGCTTACGGTGAATTGGTTAAAGATCATAAAATAGTTAAAAGCGACGAGCCTACGGGAACGGAATTTACTTTTTGTCCCGATGAAACGGTTTTTAAAAACTACCGTTATCTCCCGGAATTCGTTGAAAACCAGATTTGGAATTATGTTTACTTAAACGCCGGCCTTAATATTTATTTCAATAAAAAACGGTTTTATTCCAAAAACGGTTTAAAAGACCTTATTTCACGTAAAGCCGATCCGGAATCGCTGCGCTATCCCATCATACGTTTTATCGGCAAAGATATCGAAATAGCGCTTACCCACGGTTCCCAATACGGTGAAGAGTACTATTCATTTGTAAACGGACAATATACAACGCAGGGCGGAACGCATCTTGCCGCTTTTCGCGAGGCAATCGTTAAAACCATTCGTGAGTTTTATAAAAAGAATTTTGACGCCGCCGATATTCGATCTTCCATTATCGGCGCGGTCAGCATTCGCGTTCAAGAGCCGGTGTTCGAATCGCAGACCAAAACAAAACTCGGCTCCCTAACCATGTCGCCGAACGGCGTGACGGTTCGCAGTTATGTAAATGATTTTATTAAAAAAGAGTTGGATAACTTTTTGCATAAAAACAGCGAAACGGCTAACGCCCTCTTAAAAAGGATACAACAATCGGAGCGCGAACGCAAAGATATGGCAGGCATCAAAAAACTGGCTAATCAACGGGCTAAAAAAGCCAATCTGCACAATAAAAAACTGCGCGATTGCAAAATTCATTATACGGATACAAAAAACGACAAACGATTGGAGACCACGTTATTCATTACGGAGGGGGATTCGGCCAGCGGTTCCATCACCAAATCGCGTAATGTGGAAACGCAAGCCGTATTCAGCCTGCGCGGGAAACCGTTGAATTCGTTCGGCATGACTAAAAAAGTGGTTTATGAAAATGAAGAATTCAATCTGCTACAGCACGCTTTGAATATCGAAGACGGGATTGACAATCTTCGCTATAATAATGTGGTGATCGCTACCGACGCCGATGTGGATGGTATGCACATTCGTCTGCTTTTAATGACGTTCTTTTTGCAGTTCTTTCCAGATTTGGTGAAAAACGGTCATGTTTACATTTTGGAAACGCCTCTTTTCCGCGTGCGGAATAAAAAAGAAACCATTTACTGTTATACGGAAGAAGAGCGGCAGAACGCTATTAAGAAACTCGGTAAAAATCCGGAAATCACCCGTTTTAAAGGATTAGGCGAAATATCGCCGGGTGAGTTCAGCGATTTTATTGGCGAAAATATCCGTCTTGAACCGCTTGTTCTTGACGATAAAACACAGGTTAAAAAACTACTCGGTTATTATATGGGCAAAAATACTCCGCAAAGACAACAGTTTATCATTCAGAATTTACAGATTGAAAAAGATGTGATAAAGGAAGCGGTATAAATTTTTTATAGGAATTGAAAAAGACAAGAAGACTGCTTCGCAAAGCGGTTAATGAAAAAAGTACGGATAGAATCGCCAACGCGTCATTCCTTCGAAAGAAGGAATCTGAATATAGACAATAACAAGATTTGAATTCCCGATAGAAACATACGGGAATGACAATGAGGTGGAGAATGTAGAAACGGCAACAAAAAAGTCCGCCATTGTCATTCTCAGATATATTGGAGAATCTAAAATACGGCCTATATGAACGATGTATAATTTCAAAATTGAGAATAATACAAAAATAAATGAAAATGTCCAAATAGGTTGGTTTTTGAAATTCCGATACAAGAACATAGTTTTACAAATTGATTAATGTTGAATTACACAAAAAGAAAAATAGATTAAAACCGTCCCCTTAAAAAAGGAGACTACAGGGGTTGTCCGGTTTTCATTATTCAATAATTTCGATATTTATCACAACCCCCTCACCCCAAGCCAAAGGCTCCATGACCATAAGCATTGGCAGGCATGGGCAGGCCTTTTATGAGAGGATATTTATATTTACTGTTTTGCAAAATAGATGGAATAAGCGTAAACTTTGAAATTCCTATACTAAAATAATTTAAGATCGTTAAACATTAACTGCAAAATTTGAAATTGATAACAATAAAACGATTATCAATTAGGGGGAAATAATAATGAAGAATTTAATCTGTCCCATATCGGCAGCAAAAGTCGACAGAACGGTTGTAAGGCTTACAGGGTTTATTACGGCGCTGTTTATAGCGCTTTTTATATTTACCGATCACATTTTTTTTATTGCCGTTATTACGATTGATTTTTTTATCCGCGCTTTTACGCCGTTAAATTACAGTTACATTAGTTGGTCGGCTTGCCAAATTGCACGTTTGTTACATTTACAAAAATATCAAATAGACAAAGCCCCAAAAATATTTGCCGCTCGTATCGGCTTTTTATTCGCCGCGGTAACGTTTATTCTTTATTATCTTAATTCGGCTGCCGCTGTAATAATCGCCGCGGTTTTAATGGCTTTCGCTTTAATCGAGTCGCTTTTAAATTTCTGTTTCGGATGCGCCGTTTATACTTATATCGTTTTGCCGATCTATAAAAAATTATAAAAATCGGCGTTTTTTTTACAAATATGTATTTTTACGGAATAAACGACTATGCTTGTTTAGTTATGGATGATATTAATATTAAACATAATCCAAACAATTTTAAGGAGGTCATATTATGAAGATTAATAAATATGTGGACATCTCTACATTAGACAAAGAGGCAAAAAAAGATTACATCGATCGCCATTCTGCTTTTGTTCATTGCGATGACAGCGCTAAAAAAGGGCAAAAATTTAAAGTAAAGGTCAAGGTAGGCGACGAGTACAGCCATCCCGATGATTTCGATCATTATATTGCCTATGTTCAGCTATGGAACGGCGAAACGCTTTTGGCGCAGGCAACTTTTACGGCCGGAGCCCTCGGTAATGCGGCCAATCAGGTAGAAGTGGATTTTTATATCGTTCCCACTAAAAATATGAAACTGATGGCCGCCGCCTACTGCACAAAACACGGTTTGTGGCACAGCGATGAAGTAGCCGTGGAAGTAAGCGAATAATACGTTTAAAATAATCCTAACTGCAATCATAACGAAAAACCGGCAAGTGAAATTGAATTTCATCGGCCGGTTTTTTTTGTTCAGAAATATCATGCCATAATTTACTTAGCGCTGCGTTATCCCCTTCCACGTATCCGTACGGAATGGCGATGCCGGAAGCCCCGCTTTATTATACAAATTGCCAATGGGA
>CAYRJN010000260.1:0-4257 GCA_964424545.1 uncultured Calditrichaceae bacterium | reverse complement strand
TAACAGACGGCACGCTGCTTGGATATTTTAGAGAAAACGATTTGATTGCCCATGATTTTGACGCCGATCTCGGTTGCATGATTGAAAACTACAGCGAAGATATTGTCTACGCTTTTCGGGAGCGCGGCTGGGAGCTGGCCTATGTTTGGGGTGAAATAAAACAGGGCTTGGAACTGACCTTTAGGAAAGGTCAAGTAAAAATCGATATATTTTTCTTTTACAAAGACAGCGACGACCGTCTATGGCACGGCGCATGGCGTAAACATGATAAAAAATCTCTTAATTTGATAAAATATTATTACGAGCCCTTTGAATTAAAAGAGGTCGATTTTCTCGACGCGCGTTTTAATATTCCTAAAGATACCCTGAAATACATAACGACTAAATACGGGCCAGGATGGAAAACGCCGCAAAAAAATTGGAGTTGGACTTTCGGTCCGGCAAATGCTGTTGAAACCGATGTGGTAATTCCTAAAAATAAAAAGAAGAGGATTGTTTGATGAGCTTTAAGCGAATCACCGTTATCCTTTCCTCTTATAACCGACCGGATATGCTGCGCAAATCGCTGCTGTCATTGAGCAAACAAAGCGTTTTGCCTTATGAAGTCATCATAACAGACGACGGATCAAATATTGATATTCCCGCTAAGATTGGTGATATTCTACCTATGATGAATTTTAAATTAAAATATATTTGGCAGCCGGATAGAGGCTTTCGTCTTTCCAAGGCGCGTAATAATGCTATTCGTGAAGTAAAAAGCGATTATGTTGTTTTTATGGATCAGGATATCATTCATACGCGGGGTTATATAGCCGCATATGCTGAAAATATGAAAGAAAATGAATTTTTAACGGCCTATATCTTGTATCTTTCGTCTGAGCAATCTAAAAAAATAAATGAAGCGAGTATTCTAAGCGGCCGTTTCATGCAAGATATTGATGTTTCGCAAAGAAAGAAGATGATTAAATTATATTATAAAGACGTTTTTTACTACTATCAACGGAAATTTATTTTACGAAACGACCACCGTCCGAAAGTGCGCGGAGGATATTTTGGTCTGCCGCTTAAATATATTTTAGATATAAACGGTTTTGATGAAAATTATGTCGGCTGGGGTTGGGAGGATGATGATTTCGGCCGTAGGCTTTATAAAAACGGCATCGTCGGCAGAACCGTCTTTAAAACGGAATTTCCCATACACCTTTATCACCCGGTTAACCATGACGGTATGGGCGGCAGCGTTAATACGGAATATTATAACAAACGGGTTAAGGAAATACAAAAGGGAGATATTCGCGCAGTGGCAGGATTGAAAGAATCCACTCCCGATAAAGAGATGAAAATAATTGAATTGAATTAAGTATGGAAAAATTAAGCGTCGTAATTATAACAAAAAACGAAGAAAACAATATTGGTCGCTGTTTGAAATCCGTGGAATGGGCTGATGAGATTATTGTTGTCGATTCGGGTTCAACCGATAAAACGGCTGAAATATGCCGCGCGTTTAAGGTCTCGTTTTTTGAAAGAGAATGGCAAGGCTTTGGCGCTGCCAAAGCCTATGCTGTATCAAAAGCCAATAACGACTGGATTCTATCTATTGACGCCGATGAGGTTGTTTCTCCTAATCTAAAAAAAGAAATAATTTCGCTTTTAGAAAATACGGTACATAAAGCGGGCTATAGAATTCGCTTTGAGCTATTTTACCTTGAAAAAAAAATACACTTTTCCGGTGTGCGAAACGAATATCATCTACGTCTTTTTGACCGGCGTCATGGAGGATTTGCAGAAACCATAATTCACGAAGGAATTACCGTTGATGGCGACATAGGCGTATTAAACTCGCCGATTTTTCACTATTCTTATCCGTCCGTTTCAACATATCTTGACAAATTAAGCAGCTATTCACAATTAGCTGCAAAAAAGAAATTGGAGTCCGGTAAGTACGTAACTTTGCCGGGCGTCATATTACGCGCGATTTTTACCTTTATTCGCAATTATTTTTTACTTGGCGGTATTTTGGACGGACGAGCAGGTTTTGTATTTACCCTAAATTCGGCTATTTCTACATATTTTAATTATCTTTTATTATGGGAACAAAAATATAAAAGAAACAATAATTACGACAAAAATAATATGATAGATATTTGATTTTTTATATTTTGATCAAATGAAAAATCAAAAGCTGTTCCTAAATTTTAAAAATTGCGTTAACTTTTTATATAGGGCATAAAGAAAAAACGTGAAAAAGAAAGTAACAATTTTACATATTGATACGGAAAAGTATTGGCGGGGAGGCCAAAGGCAAGCGGTTTATTTACATCGGGAATTATTAAAATCTGGATGGAATTCAATTCTATTATGTCCGCCATATTCAAAAACAGAGACATTTTGTTTAGAAGAAAGTATTCCCGTTGTCTCTTTAAAAATGCGTCATGAGGCGGATCTATATGCTGCTTTAAAAATATCAGGGATTGTAAAAAAAGAAAAGATTTCTATTATAGTCGCACATACGGCCAAAGCGCTTTCTCTATCCTTTCCCTCTGTAAAAAAAAACAAGTTCTGTAAGTTAGTTGCCGTGCGAAGGGTTAATTTTCACATCGGAAAAAATCGATTAAGCCGCTGGAAATATTCGAATAATTTGTTGAGCGCTATCGTTTCTGTTTCGGAATCGGTTAAAAAAGTTTTGATTGAAGACGGTATAAGCGAAGAAAAAATTAGCGTTATTCATGATGGTATCGACTTAAATAAATACATTAACATTTCTTCTGTTGATGGTTTGAAAAAAAAATTGCAGATTGATGAAAAAAATATTGTAATCGGTACCGTGGCTGCCTTAGAAGATAGCAAGGATTATACCAATTTATTACATGCCGCAAAATTGGTTTTGCGACAAAATTCTCGAATTGTTTTTATCGCGGTGGGCGGCGGAAAAGATGAAGAAAAATTAAAAGCGTTGCACCATGAATTAGCTTTGGGGGATAGGTTTAAGTTCGTCGGATATCACCAAGAAGTGGGGCAATTCTTTAAACTTTTTGATATATTTATACTTTCTTCAAAAAGGGAAGGTTTAGGTTCGTCTTTGCTTGACGCAATGTCTGTAGGGAATCCCGTAATTGGAACAAATGCCGGCGGTATACCGGAAATTATTCAGAACGGGAAGAACGGCTTATTGGTTGAAAAAGAATATCCTCAGGCTTTGGCGCAAGCTATAATTAAATTGGCGGGCAATGAAGATTTAAGAAAGAAACTTTCCGATGAGGGTTTAAAATATGTGCAAAATTTCAGTATAGGGAATATTACTAAAAAATATTTGCGACTATTTGACGCGTTGTATAAACAATGAAAGCGACGGACCAATATAATTTGTAAAATAAAAATTTGTAATTATAATGCACGGCTATTGCATTTTAAACCTTATGAACGCCATATAGTATGAATTATAAAAATATTTTAATCATTCAGACAGCCTTTTTGGGCGATGTTATTTTAATTACACCGCTTATTCGAGCCGTAAAAAATATTTTTCCCAAAGCCCAAATTGATGTTTTGATAGTGCCTCAATACGGGGCAATATTGAAAAACAATCCCTATATTCGTAACATTATAGGTTTTGACAAACGGAAAAACAAAGTTAAAGCCTTTTGGCGAACGTTGCGCATATTACGAAAGAACCATTATGATATGGCTATTGCGCCGCATAGCTCGGTTACCACGGCTTATTTAATGCTGCTTGCCGGTATTAGGGAACGGGTCGGTTTTGATCGTTGGCATGCTGCAAAATATTTGACGATAAAAACGCCGCATCCGGACGGAGTGCATAAAATAGAACGCTTATTACAGCTTGTAACGCCATTCAGCGATAAGAAATTTGATATACAGACGGAAATTTTTCCCGGTGAAAAAGAAATTTCCAAAGCGAAAGAGCTTTTAAGTGAATACTTTGATAAGGAGAAAAAATTAATTGCCGTGGCGCCCGGTTCCGTATGGTTTACCAAACGCTGGCCGCAAGAGCACTATATAAAATTGAGCGAAATATTGGCGAAAGAGGAATACATCCTAGTTTTTCTCGGCGCACCCGACGAACGTGAAATATGCCGGCAAATAATTGATATGGCCGACGTCAAAGCGCTGAACCTGGCAGGGACAACATCCATACCGGAATCGGCCGCTGTTATCGCGCTATGTGATTTGATGATATGCAACGATAGCGGCCCGCTGCATATTGCCAATGCCGTGCAAACGGACGTATTCGCGTTT
>CAYRJN010000259.1:0-4296 GCA_964424545.1 uncultured Calditrichaceae bacterium | reverse complement strand
TTTATCCCGCCTCCCTTGCATCATATAATAGTTATTGCTTAACTTTTCAAGCTTTAGTCAAAATGAATTTTTTGTCTAAGACCATAAATAGAAAAAATTAATCTACACAAAATATTGCACATATTTAATCAATTTATGAAAAGAGGATAGAGGTATGAAAACATCAAAAATAATCTGGACTAAAGTGGACGAGGCGCCGGCTTTAGCCACATACGCGTTATTGCCGGTTGTAAAAGCTTTTACAAAAGAGACGAATATCGAAATAGAGACCAGCGATATTTCGCTTGCCGGTCGCATTATTGCCAACTTCCCCGATAAATTAACGGAAGAGCAGAAAATTCCCGATAATCTTAGTCTTTTGGGAGAGCTCGTTAAAAAGCCCGAAGCCAATATCATAAAATTGCCGAATATCAGCGCTTCCGTTCCACAGCTGCAGGCGGCTATTAAAGAACTTCAGGATAAAGGTTATGCTATACCCGATTATCCCCAGGAACCGCAAACGGAGGAAGAAAAAGCCTTACAGCAGCGTTTTGCCAAAACGCTCGGCTCGGCGGTTAATCCCGTACTGCGCGAAGGCAATTCCGATCGGCGGCCGGCGGCTTCCGTGAAAAAATTTGCCAAAAAAAATCCCCATAAAATGATGAAACCCTGGCCGGAAAGCGGGTCTAAAGCACGTGTGGCTCACATGGACAGCGGCGATTTTTACGGTAGTGAAAGATCGACTACTCTAAACAAAGCTTGTAATGCAAAAATAGAATTTATCGCCGAAGACGGTCGCAGTGTTACGTTAAAAGAAACCTTGCCGCTGCTTGAAGGAGAAGTTATCGACGCTGCGGTTATGAACGTTAAATCGCTACGCGATTTCTATAACAAAACAATTGAAGAGGCTAAAAAAGATGATGTACTGCTTTCGCTGCACCTCAAGGCAACCATGATGAAAGTTTCCGATCCGATTATGTTCGGTCACGCCGTTTCCGTTTATTATCAAGACGCTTTGGAAAAACATGCCGAGACTTTAAAAGAAATCGGCGCAAACGTTAACAACGGACTGGCCGATGTATTGGAAAAGCTCAACAAATTGTCTGAAGATAAGAAAAAAGAAATTGAAAACGATATCAATGCCGTCTATGCGTCGCGTCCCGCATTGGCCATGGTTGACAGCCGCAAAGGAATCACCAACTTGCATCAACCTAACAACATAATTGTAGACGCTTCCATGCCCAATGTGGTAAGAGACGGCGGTAAAATGTGGAACAAAGACGACCAATTGCAAGATACCGTGGCTATGATTCCCGACCGCAGTTATGCCACGATATATAAAACAATAATAGAAGATTGTAAAGTAAACGGACAGTTTGATCCGGCCACCATGGGTAATGTCTCCAATGTGGGCTTAATGGCGCAAAAGGCCGAAGAATACGGGTCGCATGATAAAACGTTTGAAGCCGAGGCCGAAGGGACGATACGTGTAACGGATGAAAACGGCGGCGTATTATTGGAACAGAAAGTAGAACGAGGCGATATATTCAGAATGTGTCAGGCTAAAGACGCCCCGATCCGCGATTGGGTAAAATTGGCCGTAACGCGCGCTAAAGCCAGCGGCTCGCCCGCCATTTTTTGGTTGGATGACCGGCGCGCGCATGATGCCGAGGTTATTAAAAAAGTCGAAAAATATTTACAAGAACATGATCTTAACGATTTGGACATTCGTATTATGCGCCCGGATGAAGCTATGAAATTCTCCATTGCAAGAGTGCGCAAAGGGCTTGACACCATTTCGGTTACCGGCAATGTGCTGCGTGATTACCTTACCGATCTCTTTCCCATTTTAGAACTCGGAACCAGCGCCCGTATGCTTTCTATCGTACCGTTGATGAACGGCGGCGGCCTTTTCGAAACGGGTGCAGGCGGCTCGGCTCCTAAGCATGTTCAACAATTTATTAAAGAGGGACACCTGCGTTGGGATTCGCTCGGAGAATATTGCGCATTGGTGCCTTCATTTGAAATGATCGCCGAAAAAACCGATAATAAAAAAGCTAAAATTCTTGCCGAAACGCTTGACGACGCAGTTAGTAAATATCTCGAAAACGCCAAATCGCCTTCCCGTAAAGTTAACGAATTAGATAATCGCGGCAGCACGTTTTATCTTACCTTGTACTGGGCGCAAGCGCTCGCCGCGCAAGATAAAGACGAGTCATTAAAAAATCGTTTTGCTGCCATTGCCGAAGAATTGAAAAAGAATGAAGAAAAAATATCGCAGGAACTGTTAAACGCTCAAGGCGACGCGGTTGATATGGGCGGCTATTATATGCCCGAGGATGAAAAAACCGAAAAAGCCATGAGGCCCAGCGCAACGCTAAACGCTATAATCGACGCCCTGTAATCTCCTTAAAACAAGCGGGAATATTTAGCAAATATTTCCGCTTTATTTTTCTTTATATAAATAGCTCTCAATAAGACATTTATTAATCTGGCCGATTTCGATATATTCTATCCCGTTAGGGAAAATTAATATATTTGTAGGATAACCTCGTATTTTGAATTGCGATTTAACGACGTCCGTTAAATTTATTTGCGGCCATTCTATTTTTTTTGTGGCTATCATTTTTTTTACATTCTCCAAATTACCCGTTTTAATAAAACTTATTAATTGAAAACCCTCTTCATTAAAACTGTCGTAAACATCTATCAAGTCCGGTATCTCGGAAACACAAGGAGCGCACCATTCTCCCCAAAAGTTGAGCAATAAAAAACGGCCTTTGTAATTATTAAAACATATTTTTTCTTCATTTAACGATGTAAAGTTTAAGTCCCAAAAAGCGCGATCGATAATTTTCTTCTTATTATTTTTCTTATATTCGGCGATTTTAATTTCCTGCTTTTCTTTTAAAAAATAAAAGGTCGCTTTTTCATCGGTTTCAGTCAATTCGATCCATTTCCCATATTTATCAAAGTTATGAATTTTATAATTATGAGACCCGATCGTAAACACATCGTTTAAGTTGAATACTTCTCGCTCATCGCTATAAAAGAGTTTGCCGTCGCCGTTCAAATCAATCATTAAAACGTCGATTTTATCATTAAACAATCCGTCATTCGAGCAATCGAACAGAGCAATCGCCATATCCCTATTGTTGATTCTCAGAATTCCTCGTCTTAAAGCTACTCTCTTATCAAAATAAAAAGAACCCTTTTTCCCGTTAAAACTCAGGTCTCCTTTAATGCCGCGCATGAATTTGGCAAATTTAGCCTTTAGATTACCGTTCTTATCCATCCAATGATATAAAAGAGAATCCGGTAAATCGGGATGCCTTTGTATTACTATTCTCGTTTTTTGTTCGACGTCTTCTTTTGCAGGGATATCGAAATAGAAATTATTTTCATCTAAAGGGAAAATGAAAGGAGAATTATCATTAGTCAAATTTTCATCATTATTCAAATCAATATATAAATAGTCGGCATCCGTTTTTTGAATCGTCATAACATCGATAGTTGCATCTTTATTTTCTCCGTCCCACGTATAAAAAATAGTAAAAAATTTAGCGGATGAGGTATCGACAGGCGGCAAAATAAGTTTTGATTCCGGCGACTTTGTTAAGATGGTCAGATGCTGACTTGCATCGTCGCTTGTTGTTAATTCATCGAGTTCAATCCGGATTATTTGAGCGGAAAGAGAAGACACTAATAATAAAAAGCATAAAAATTTGATATATAACTTCATTTGACTCGATCCGTTCGCCTATAAAATGATAAAAGGTTATAAGTTGAATGTAAAGTCTGCTATTACCAAACGCAACATAAATTTAATTTTTTGGCGCTTATATAAAAAGAACATAGCTTCGCAAAGTGATTAATGAAAAAAGTACGGGTAGAATCGCCAAAGTGTCATTCCTTCGAAAGCAACAATCTAAAGGCAACAAATGGATAGATAAAGATTATCCTCCTAAAACATACAAGAATGACTATGGGGTCGCCCATGTTGAAATAATTGTATGATACACTATTATTCTCATAGTTGATTTAATCGGACAATCTATAATAAAGCGTATACAAAAAAATATTTAAAATCTACAAAATAAAAAATGAAGTTTAAAATAATATCAAAAATGTCTGAAATTTGTTATTTTTTGAAATTCCAATACTATAAAATAATGAAAAAAACTTGATAAACCCAAAATATCGGGCAAAATATTCACCAATATCCAATTTGCCTTAACCCCCGCAAGCCCTTATCTTATTTTATATATTCATTACAATCAGGAAAGGCTCAACCATGAAACCCATTTTCATCCAAAA
>CAYRJN010000258.1:0-4398 GCA_964424545.1 uncultured Calditrichaceae bacterium | reverse complement strand
CCGGTTGTTGCTCTTCAGATAGGAACAACCGGATTAAGACAGCATTTTATAAAAACGTTAGGCGAAATTTTTTCTTTCAGCAATAAAATGATCCTATGTTGATCCGGATGGATTATCCGTTTTTTATAAAAAAGATAAGGGGATTTGCAAAAAAACACTAAGAAGGGAATCGGAATCTGCCGCAGATTCGGGTTAAATGGAAGGAAAGAGTTCACCCCCATTTCCCCTCTCTCGCCAAGGGAAGTTTAAAAATCAAACCGGTGAGAATAGTGTGGGAAGAGATGCGTTATGACCAATGTGGAAAAAATGATTCGTTCATTAAAATACAGGGGCATTCGGCTAAATCACCTGAACTTTTTATTCGTCCATAGCGAGACTACCCAAAATACAACCGCTTTAAGGCGGCAATGGATCGTTCAACCGTTAACTCAATACTTTCTTACATTCCTTTAAATTTAACCGGAAATTCCAAAGTACAAATAACAAATAAATCCCAAGAAACAATAACTCAAATATCAAGCGACCCTTCATCTTTTGGGGGACTTATTAAATTTTGGATTTTGGTGCCATTGTTATTTGTTGCTTGTTGTTTGTGATTTCCAAAAGATCACTTTAACAATTACGGCTTTTAACAATCGCTTTCTTATTAATCCACACGATTCGACATAGAGCCGTTTTTATTGATTCTTTTCTAAAATATGGTTTAAAATTTTCTTTTTTTTCTCATACGACAATTTTGAAAAATTATAGTATTCATCCGTACCTAAACCGGCACCGACCCAATAGCCTATTATTCCACCACCAATGATACCGATCCCTGTGCTAATTCCTACACTGAGATCACTCAAATCTATAGGAAATTTGTTTTGACTATCTGTAGTTTTTTTCCCGTAAAGATTCATTAATAGAGCACCGATTGACATTCCCGCAAGAACACCGATTCCTGCTTTTGATTTTCTTTCCCGCCTTAATATCCTTATTGATTTAATTGAAATCTTATATGTGTTGCCGGTAGAATTTACATAAATAGTATCGTTATTTAAAGTATCAAGAACAACTCTGAAATAGGGTTGATCATCAAAAGTATAAATATCCCATATTTGTTTCTGACCGAGTAGATTGGTAGAACTTAAAATTATAAAAGAAAAAAGAAGAATTATTCTATTATTCATATTGGTATCCCCTTGCTATTTCAACTTAGCTGCCCTGAAGGATGGGGCTAACTCTTTATGAATCGAACGACTCTTGTAAAAAGCAAATGCACTCCCTTCTTCAAATTATTTCTTCATCCCTACTACTCAATATTTGTTAGCCCCAACGTTCACGTTGAGGATTGAAAAAAAATCCTCCCAAAAAATCTATCGCCTTTCAGAGCGTAAACGCCCGGGGGAAGGATTAGCGTTCTTTTCTCTTTGTCCCCATCCTGAAGGATGGGGCTATTTTCTAAAAACAATTTAGTCTGAATTACTTTTCTGTTCGCCCCAACGTTCACGTTGGGAATTTAATGAAAATCCCACAAAAAATCTATCGCCCTTCAGGGCGTAATCTACACTCCTCCGCATATCGATGCTCAAAATTCGACCCGCTTTTGTCCGGTAACAATTATTTCCGAATATAATTTGTCAGATGATATTTTCATTACCCGCGCAATTATGGCTTGCCAGCGTTTGGGCAACGGCGTATTATCATAATGAATTCTGTAAATATGCTGACACCATCCGCCTATAAGTATCAAGCTCTCTAAAACGCCCTCTTTCTCCATACGGTGCAGAATTTTATCAAATAAATCAAACCTGTTTTGCACGCAGCGCTCGTTCTGTTTCGGCTAAATCCCTGTTCACCTGTTTTAATTTTTGTTCCAGCTCTTGCCTTTGGCGCACCTGCTTTAAAACCGCCTTCGCTTTTTCAGATTCCCAGTTTCCAACATATTTGGTTACAACCTTTTTATCCGACCGGTAAATAAGATATAAATAGAAACGTGCCCCTCTTTTTCTTTTTGAAACGGCGCCTCTGGGAAGGGCTTCTATTTCCTTATTGTAATTGTTCTTTAACCGTTTTAACCGCTCAAATTCTTCTATAATAACGGATTGAATGATACTCATTGTTTCCATCGTTGATTTATTGCCCTACATATTGAATATAATAGCGCTTTGTAGGGCAAGCAAACAAAATCCACAAAATGTCATTATTTTAAAACCTACGGGACGAAGTGAGAAAATCCTCTCCGAAAAAATCCATCGCCCTTCAGGGCGTAAACGCCCGGGGGAAGGAGTAGCGTTCTTTTCTCTTTGTCCCCATCCTGAAGGATGGGGCTATTTTCTAAAAACAATTTAGTCTGAATTACTTTTCTGTTCGCCCCAACGTTCACGTTGGGAATTTAATGAAAATCCCACAAAAAATCTATCGCCCTTCAGGGCGTAATCTACACTCCTCCGCATATCGATGCTCAAAATTCGACCCGCTTTTGTCCGGTAACAATTATTTCCGAATATAATTTGTCAGATGATATTTTCATTACCCGCGCAATTATGGCTTGCCAGCGTTTGGGCAACGGCGTATTATCATAATGAATTCTGTAAATATGCTGACACCATCCGCCTATAAGTATCAAGCTCTCTAAAACGCCCTCTTTCTCCATACGGTGCAGAATTTTATCAAATAAATCAAACCTGTTTTGCACGCAGCGCTCGTTCTGTTTCGGCTAAATCCCTGTTCACCTGTTTTAATTTTTGTTCCAGCTCTTGCCTTTGGCGCACCTGCTTTAAAACCGCCTTCGCTTTTTCAGATTCCCAGTTTCCAACATATTTGGTTACAACCTTTTTATCCGACCGGTAAATAAGATATAAATAGAAACGTGCCCCTCTTTTTCTTTTTGAAACGGCGCCTCTGGGAAGGGCTTCTATTTCCTTATTGTAATTGTTCTTTAACCGTTTTAACCGCTCAAATTCTTCTATAATAACGGATTGAATGATACTCATTGTTTCCATCGTTGATTTATTGCCCTACATATTGAATATAATAGCGCTTTGTAGGGCAAGCAAACAAAATCCACAAAATGTCATTATTTTAAAACCTACGGGACGAAGTGAGAAAATCCTCTCCGAAAAAATCCATCGCCCTTCAGGGCGTAAACGCCCGGGGGAAGGAGTAGCGTTCTTTTCTCTTTGTCCCCATCCTGAAGGATGGGGCTAACTCTACTCTTTAAATAATATTTTAGTTCGGACCTCGCGCGCATTAAAGGAAATTCCGCTGCCGTAAAAATAAGCGTCGGAGCGGATGATTTGCTACTGGGACCGGGCGAAAAAAAATGGCACTATAAAAAACATTACAATCAGAATTATTTTCTTCTTCACTTTTTCAGTCCTTTATTCTTTTTTTTTACTCTTTTCCAGTTCTTCTGCGTCCGCCTGATCACGCAGACGTTTTGAACTTTTTTTTGCTTGTATCAGGTCCGGAAAAGCAATAATATTCACAGGGACACCATCCAGTTCAATTTGTTGGAAATTCGAAAACACCTGTTCATTACTAATCCCGATAAGATGCGTTAAAAGATCGATGCGGTTTGGTTCTACGCCTAAATGCACCGCGCGGCCCGGTTCTTCAAAATACTCTTTTGGGATTCCGGCCTTGCCAAACCCAAATTCCTGAAGCGCGGACATTACTTTAGCAGAATTGTTTTTTGAAGGGAAAATAAGAAAATCAATATCCTGGGTTACACGGATATACCCGTAATAATTAACGGCAAAACCGCCGACTAAACAATAGGAAACGCCGTGCTTATGAAACAGTTCTATCAAATCCTTCATATCTCTGCTAAAGAACATTGAATTGCCGCCTATCGTAATTTTTCGAACGAAACTTTTCTTACAATCGGTCTTTCAGACCAGCCGGCGCCCCATTGTCTTTCCTGCAAAATGGCAAATTCCCGCAGCCTCTCTTCAGGAGTCATATTTCTCCGGCGCTCATATTCCTGAGTATTCTCTTCATCAATCGATGAAAAAGTTTCTATTTTTAATTTTCTTTTAGGAATCTTACTCATTATAACAGCCTTTGCTTAATTTTATCGCCTGGCCGGCGCTTACTGCTTTAGCGTCATCCGTAATATAGGCGTTCCGTGGCCGCACAAAAAACGTTACCGGCAGCAGGCCGCTCATTTGGGACAGGGAGCTTGCCGAACCGGCGGTTTGGGCAGAGGAAGAAGACAAAAGAAAAAAGATAAATGACAAAAGAAATAGAAAGAATTTCCGCTGCATATTCATTCCTTGATAGTGAGAATCCAATAGTATAATTTAGCATGATTCTGTATCGAAAAAGTAAACTGTATCGCAAATTTAAGAAATTAAGAAATTAAAAGAAAATAGTGTCGTTCCGGTTTTCCAATAAAATTAGGCCCGCCAT
>CAYRJN010000257.1:0-4450 GCA_964424545.1 uncultured Calditrichaceae bacterium | reverse complement strand
TAACGGTATTTATCGGCAGTCTGTTGGGACTGCTGATCCGCTCGAGAATTTCGGAAGGCATGAAGAGGCAGATTTTGAACGGCATCGGTTTGGTAACCATATTGATCGGCGTACAGATGGGTTTGAAAACCGAGAACATTCTTATTCCCCTCGGCGGTTTGTTAATCGGCGGAATTCTCGGATATTTATTGAAGATCGAAAGCGGCTTGGATAATTTGGGCGAATCGTTAAAAAAACGTTTTGCCGGTAAAAATAACGCCGGCTTTTCCGAAGGGTTTGTTACGGCAAGTTTGATTTTTTGCGTAGGCCCGTTAACGGTGCTTGGTTCCATTAGCGACGGTATCAGCGGAGATTATCAGTTATTGGCTGTAAAATCCGTTCTCGACGGATTTACTTCCATTGCCTTAACGGCGGCTTTCGGCATTGGTGTAATGTTCTCGATCGCTTCGATTATCGTTATTCAGGGTGGGCTTACCCTGTTCGCCTTTTATTTAAGCCCATTTTTTTCCGCCGAAGTGATTAATGAAACCACCGCCGTTGGAGGGATTGTCATTATTGGTTTGGGCATTACAATTTTGGAATTGCGTAAAATATCCAATGCTAATTTTTTGCCGGCGATTTTTATTACGCCACTGCTTGTAAAAGTTATCATTTATATTAAACAGTTTTTGTAGTGGAATAGGGAATACCTCTGTTTTGAGCGAAAAAGCGTTAATCTTAACAACTGCGCGTCCCGAATATTTACCGGGTCTCGACTATTTTTGGAAACTGGCTCAAAGCGACACGCTGGTTTTTACCGATCATTTTCAATATGTAAAACGCTCGCCGATTACCGTTTCGCCGCCTTTGAGCGGATTCGGCAGTTCACTGCGTATTCCGGTTCGCCATTCCGATAAAGCGCCGCTTATCAAGGATAAAAAGATTGATAGGCGACAGCCTTGGCAAAAAAAACATTTGAAATCGCTTTATCACCAGTTTCATTTGACGCCTTTCGGGTATTATTATTTGCCGCTTTTGGAGGAATTGTATAATAAGAATATTGAAAATTTAAGCGACTTTTTAATCGAGCTCTTGCAAACGTTTATCAAGTTTCTGCATTTGCCTTTAAAAATAAAACGCGCTTCGCAAATCGGTTATACGACAGATAAAAATCGCAGTGTCATTGACTGGTGTCATAGCATAGGGGCCGCGCAATATTTAACTTTCCCCGAAGCACTGGCTAAAGGTTGGGTGGAGCGCGCCGTCATTGAAAAGGCGCATATTGCCGTAGAAACATTCGTCCCTATGCCCGATTACCATATTTTGCAAAGCTACAACGGTTATTCGGCGATCGGATTTTTAATGCAATACGGGCCGGAAGCGGGATATATCTTAAAACAGTATCTACTGCGTTGAAGGAGTCCTCGGTTTGCGGTTGCATTTATGAGATAAAATAAATAAATTATCGATTATCTTTTAAATTTATACGGATTGGAAATAATGACCGCTTTTGAAAAACTGCTTAGAGCCAAATCGGAAAAAGGCGCCGGCTATCTTGTTCTGCTTGATCCCGATAAAGCGCTTGCCGATAATCTGCACAGTATCGTACAAAAGGCGCTCGACGCCCGAATTGACGCCTTTCTTATCGGCGGCAGTTTATTAATGACGCCCGATTTTGATAATTATATAAAAACAATTAAGCAATTTACAAACGACGTGCCGGTTATTATTTTTCCAGGCGGCGTTAATCAAATTTCAGCGCACGCCGACGCCCTTCTTTATCTCTCTCTCTTAAGCGGACGCAATCCTCATCATATTATCGGTACGCAGGTGATGGCCGCCCCTATAATCCATAAGTTGAAAATCGAACCGATTTCCACTGCCTATCTTTTGGTGGAATCGGGTAAAGCCACCACAGCGGAATTTATGAGCGGAACCACGCCTTTGCCGCGTCATAAAATCGATATAGCCGTGGCTCACGCTTTGGCGGCCTCCTATCTCGGATTTAAAATGATTTATCTCGAAGGGGGCAGCGGCGCCGAGCATTCCGTGCCCGACGAGATGATCGCTGCTATCGCTTCTGTCGTCGATGTGCCTTTAATCGTTGGCGGCGGTATTCGCACACCCGACGAAGCGGCGAGAAAAGTGGCCGCGGGCGCGTCGTTTGTGGTTACCGGAAACGTGCTGGAGAACAACGGCGATTCATCTCTTATAAAAGAGTTCTCGCAGGCCGTTCATAAAGCTTAAAGTAAATCCGCCTCTTTTAAATTAGCGCCGATTTGGGTTTCAATAATTCTGTTAATATAATTCATTTTTGTTAATTCATGGCAGTAGTCAAGTCTGAAATTATGTGTAAATTACTTCCTAACCCCGCTTGCGCCAACTATGGCAACTCTGTTTTTTTATTAAAAAATTTAAAGCGTTTTCAACACGTTACATCTTCAAAATTAAAAAACTCCTAAGAAAAAAATGAGAACTATCCTTAAGGAATAGCTCTCATTTAAAGTGTCGATTATTTTACCGTAGTCACAATTTTACCCGATTACTACAACTCTACTTTTTTTTTGACTTTTATGCGCTGTAACAGGTTACAAATAGATGTCGCAGATTATTTGTATCGCTTACCTGATTTGTACTACTTTCGTTCGATTCACTACTATGCGTTTCAAAAGTTTTTTTACTTACAATATTTATTCAAAATAGTCCCTGCTTCTTTGTCGCCTAATTGAAAAGCCATCGTAAAGTCAATACAAGCAGATTTTTTCTCGTCCATTTGTATAAATAAAAGCCCCCTTTCAAAGTACAGACGGGCATTATCCGGATAAAGTTCAATAGCATTGGTATAGATTTTTTTTGCATTTTGATAATTTTTTGCTTTGGCATAAGTAGATGCCAACCCTTGCATACATTCCATGCACTTCGGTTTAAGTGTCAGCGCTTTTTTATAATCATTAATTGCTTTATCTAATATTCCTATTCTTTGGTAAGCAAGCGCGCGGCTATACCAAAGGCCGTAATACTTAGAGTCCTGCCCGCTATTTTCTTGAAACTTCAATGCATTTGTAAATGATTCTACGGCAGCTCTATATTTTCTATGTTTTGCTTGTATTATACCTAATTGTGACCAAGCATGAGCATTATTTGAATCATAAGATAATGCCTTTTTAAAAATTTTTTCAGCCGTATCATATTTTTTTAGAGTTACGTAAACATCGGCTAAGTCTGTTTCTTTATCCATAAATTCGGGATTTAATTTTCTGGTTCTTAAAAAATCATCAACTGCCTTTTGCAGCATACCTGCTCTTTGGTAAGAAAGCGCTCTGCTGTACCAAGCCATATAATCGGTCGGATCTTTTTTTATAGCGCGAGTAAACGCTTTTATGGCTTCATTATAATTTTGGTAGTGAAGATAATTAAGGCCAATACGCATCGGATAATTACTGCTATCTGAAAAGACATCTACCATTTTTGCCCATGTTTCACTTTTTATATTGACAAATTCGGGAATATTAATTGCACGTTTCGGCAATACAAAATTTTCTAATAAAACAGGCGGTGTGTCGTTTCCTTCATCATCAATATGGGTCAGATATATTTGGGTGTATGCTCCTCGTTGTTTTGAAGAAAAAACCAGCCATTTACTGTTGGGCGACCAAGAATGCCATGAATTCATATTCGAATTATTACAAGTTAATTCTCTTACATTCCCGCCTTTGGCAGGCATAATCATTAATTTACTATCCGGTTGCAGCAACATAAAATTTTCTGCCTGCGTAAAAACAATCCATTTGCCATTGGGTGAAATCCTGGCAAAATAGTTGCTTTTTCCATTTTGAGAGGCACCCTTAATAGGCTCTGCCTTTCCTCCTTTTCCGTTATTAAAGGGAACTTTATAAAGATCATACTTAAACTCTTTCTCACCTTTTAAAAATTCTTCTGCCGCTTCTGTGGGAATTACGGCTGTCTTGTATTTATCTAATTTCTTGGGAAGATAAGCAACCTCTCTCGAAAAAATTATATATTTCCCGTCCGGAGACCAATTCGGATTTGCCTGACAATATTTAGGATCACTGGCGCCTTTTAAGGGAAAGAATTTTCTTGTCTTGCGGTCATATATTACAATTATTCCCTTAATAGGAAAAAATAATTGGGAATAAGCGAGATTATCGTCTTTAGCAATAAAAATAGATCTATCCTTTACCATACTGGCAACATAACGACCGTCAGGCGAAATTTGTGACAACAGTCCGAAGGTTAATTCTTTATCTTCACGTTTATAATCACTCCATGTAATTATTTTATCCATGGTTAACATGGTTTCTTTTTTTATATCGCTAATAATATAAGAACCTTTGTCATTGGCATAATCCACATCCATCGCCATTGTTTTACCGTCGGCCGTAAAAGAATGACAATTCCCGCAGACCGCTAAATTCGCCAGCATTACTTTCGGTTCTTTGTCTTTTGAAAT
>CAYRJN010000256.1:0-4480 GCA_964424545.1 uncultured Calditrichaceae bacterium | reverse complement strand
CCTTTTTGCTCAGGTCGAATTGACCGGCTTTTTTGACATTATTCATGCGCATAATTTTTCAGACAATTTGAACAACGGTTTTCAGATCAATCAATTCGAAATCGATATCAGCGCCGGCTATAAAGATCATTTTTCACTCGGTACGGCTATTGCATACACTCCTTCGGAAAATCAGTTAAATCTGGCTATGGCTTATTTGCATTATAATATCATCGCCGGAGAACCGATGCACCCGCGCCGCGAAGAGGAAATGAACCATTTCGGCATAATCGCCGGTAAATTCGACGTCCATTTCGGTCTCGACTATCTATCCTTCGCTTCGCCTGACCGCCCCGTCTTCAGCCAACCTCTTATCATTGAAAAAACCATCGCCGGTTGGAATGATATCGGACTGGGCATCCACTTAATGCGCAAATATTTTGCCATCGATTTATGGAGCGTAAACGGATTTTTCGGGGGATTCAATCTTGGCGGTAATGTCAGATTAAAACCGCTACCTTTTGCCGAAATCGGCTTTTCTCACGCTACGGATTTCAGCAAAGAAAGCAAAGCTATGAACCGCCTTAAAGGTATTGATATCCTTGTCAAATATAAGGCGGTTAAAGTTATCAGCGAATATTTATGGACTAGCGCTCTGTTTGAAGGCGATGTGGATACGTTAAGCATTAATAACATAAGGGAGGGTTTTTATATTCAATCCGTTACAAATTTTGATCGTTTTGTAAAACTTCCGTTTTTTATGACGCTGCGCTACGGCTATTGCAACCCCCGTCTCGACGAAACTGTTGTCAATGCCGATTGTGAAGCTATTTCAAGATATACTTTCGGGCTTGGCTACAATTTTGCCAAATATTGCTCTGCGCGTTTGGAAGTACAATCCAACCAATATCAGACAAAAGGATCGGTGACCATGCTATTTTTACAAATCGTTCTTGCTTATTAAACATCTTCCGCGCCGGAAAAATAGCATTGATTCTCACAAAGCGTGCAATCTTCCGTATTATCGCAAACTACGGAAAAGGCCTCAAACTCTTTACGAAATTCTTCGGCAATTTTATTATCGGAAAGATAAAAACCGACTAACGTAAGCAACTTTTCTCCTGTCTCTTTACTTAAAAGATGTTCCACTTTACAGGCTTCTTCTTCCGCTTGTGTTTCATCTAATTTCAATACTTTATAAAAAAATATCTGAATTATTTTTCTCTTATTTAGAACGCTGTCAATCAGGATTTTACCCTTATCGCTAAAATGAAAAAATTTATTTTCATCTTCAAACACATATCCCTTGGCAATCAACTTTTTCATGGTTATGGAAACGCTGCTGCGGCTTATATTTAAATAACCGGCGATATCTACGCCTCGGATATATCCGTATTTTCCATACAAAAAATGCATGGCCATCAAATGATGAATACTGCTATGCGTTAGTTCTACTTCATCAAATTTTTTCCATAATTCTTTCATGCTATCAGACCTAAATAATTGTTAATATAGTATAACAAATATATACTATTAATTAACAATTGTCAAATCCGTATGCACTATAAATAGATTTCTGTATAAACGTTATTTTTCGGAAGGCTCTACAAATAGAGAAGGTCCGTTTTGCTTTAACAGTTCGGCGCGCGAACAACGCAAAATTCTCGCCGCTGCGGCCAGTCCGGAAACCGTAACGCCGGCAACGCCATGACTCAACGTGCTGGCTCCGCACAATAAAATATTTTCATATTCACTTTGCACAGAAAATGCGCCTGGGCCGACTTGCTTGCGGTTCTTTTCAATTCCGTAAATATTTCCGCGCGTTGTATTGATGTAATGTACATTAGTTAGGGGCGTTGCAAGATTATAAAATATCACTTTCTCGCGAATACCGGGAATTCTTTTTTCTATCGATTTAAACATAGCATCGGCGAGTTTTTCTTTTAATCGCTTATAATCGTCGGAACGCATTCCGGGTTGCTCATCCGCCCACTTGGCAAAAGCATCATATTTAACAAAAACGAACGCTTCACAGGTATGAACGCCTAATTTTTTAAATTTTTCAGGATCCTTCAGCGTAGTAACGGTTAAAAATAGGGCGGGGAATTTATCCGTCTCCAAAAATTCATCGCTCTGAGAAAATCTGTAAAGTTGATCGATATCTCCATGGTCATAGAGCCAATAATTTCCGGAATCCAAACCGGCGGAGCGCAAATCCATATCGACGGCAAAAAAGAGACTCAGCGAGGAAACGGAATATTTTACGCGATCTAACTTTTTTCTCAATTTAGTACTTAAATATTGACGACCGATTAATTTGCCGAAGGTAACTTCAGGATCAGCGTTGCTGATGACAAACGCGCTTGTTATTTCGCTGCCATCCTCCAATATCACCCCGGTAGCCGCCCCGTCTTTTATCATGATCCTTTTAACGGAAGCGTTCAACTTAATCTCGCCACCGGCTCTTTTCAGCGCTCGTACAAATGCCCGTGGTATGGTATAAGCGCCGCCCTTGGGATAATACCCGCCGTTTAGATAATGATGGGTAATTCCCGCATGAACAAAGGCCGATACCTGCGAAGGCGGCAACCCGTGATCGCCCGATTGTGCGGCCAAAACGGCTTTAAGCAACGGATCGCTAATATATCGATCCAATAAATCCTGCCCTGTTAAAAAGAGCCATTGAATAACGGATAGGGCTTTCCCGAGAGATTTAACAGCGTCGCTTACATTTTCAACATCGCCGAGTTTATGCAGCGTTCCAATCATTTTATCAATCGTTTGCAAATAGGCGTTGATACCTTTTTCTTCGTAGGGGAATCATTCTTTCAATCTTGCGCGTAGATTTTCTTTGCCTTTGGGGATATCAAAACGCTCTTTCCCGATAAAAACATGATCATAACCTTCGGGATTCAGTTCATAAAATGATAAATCTTGCGATACTCCCAATCCTTCATATATGGCGCGCATCGCTCCGCCTTCACCGATACCGCCGATATAATGCACACCGGGGCTAAATCGATATTTTTGATCAAGAATAAAAGAATGAGTCCAACCTCCGGGGACTTCATGCCGCTCAAAAACAATTACTTTTAAACCCGCCTGCGCTAACGGAACAGCAGCGGCCAATCCACCCGCTCCGGATCCGATAATGACGACGTCATATTGCGAGCGCTGCATAATCACCCCTAAATTTTGCTTTTAAATCATAAAAATATATTACTCATCGCTCCACGGCATATTCGGCAGATAGTTGAGAGCGGCGCTAAAGCGTTCAAGATCAAAAACTCTTTTCTCTTTAATAACGACGTATACTTCAGCCCAAACAATTTGACTGATTAATCCTTTGGCGTCTTCTTCGGAAAAACCGTCCGTAACAAGCCGTTTAAAAGTTTGGCGCGTTATGGGAGGATTATTATCATTTATTTGATTATTTGTAATTTCCATTACAAATTCTCGCACTTGGTCGTCCTTATTCATAATTTTCTCTTTTTGATTCGATCTTTCGGCCATAAAAATATAAAGAAGAGACGCAGTGTCATGTCTCTCTTCTTAAAAATAATTTATTTTTTCGGTATAATTATTTTTTGCGGAAATTCGGCCGTTGTGCCCAAATCAAGAATGCGTATATTGCGCCATTTCACCTGCGCGCCTGCTTTTTTACTGGCATGCACCTGCAATCCGATAAAACCTTCTGCCGTCATGGAATCTACCAAGTTGGCGGCCGGAGTACCATTCAACCAGGTTCGTATGGACGAGCCGATAGCTTCGATATGCAGTTTATTCCACTGATTATGTTTAAAAGACTTTCTCGCCGCTTCATTATTGCGCATATCGTACAGCCAACCGCGTCTACTTTCGTCATATATGCCCGCCGTCCAGGCGCGTTCGGACGGATCAATTTCAACTTGATAGCCGTGTACGCGTCCTTTTTTATAACTTGGAATGCTATTGCTGCGAATTTGGACGCCCGAATTCATTTCTTCATCCACAAAAAATTCCAATTCAAGAATAAAATTACCGTATCTTTGCTTGGTGCATAAAAAACTGTTGGGCGTATTTAATACTGTCGTTCCCACGATCATATCATCTTTAATTTCATATTTGGCATTTCCGCCTTTCTGCTCCCAGTTATCCAAGGACTTCCCGTCGAACAAACTCTCCCAATCGGCATTCAATCTGTTGCCACCGAATGAAACCGCGGCGCTGATTATTACGCTTAATACGATGATCGATAATTTCATGTTGTTGCTCCTGATTTATTATTTTACTGTAACGGAATTTCAAAGTTTACGCTTATTCCATCTATTTTGCAAAATAGAAAAAATAAATCTCCACTTATAAAAGGGATAAGAGGGTTGTAATAAATATCAAAATTATTGAATAATAAAAACCGGACAACCCATAGACTCCTTTTTTAAGAGGACGGTTTTAATCTATTTCTCTATTAGTGTAATTCCACATTAATCAATTTGTAAAACTATGTTCTTATAACGGAATT
>CAYRJN010000255.1:0-4554 GCA_964424545.1 uncultured Calditrichaceae bacterium | reverse complement strand
CCCGCTGGGTCCTGGGTTAGGAAGTAATTTACACATAATTTTAGACTTGACTATAATACCATGAAATCATCTCTAAAAGCGCTAACTTTTCTCTCTTTGTTTAGTCTACTTTTGTTTAACGCATGTTCGAAAGAGCCGCAAGCGGCAGAGAACGTTAAACTTCCTTCCATCTTCGGCAATAATATGGTGATGCAGCAAAAAACAAAAGTACCGATTTGGGGAGAGGCCGCTCCCGGCGGGCTGGTTACCATCGAGATAGCCGGAATAAAAGCCAAGGCCGTCGCCGACAAAGACGGGAACTGGAGAACATACATCAATTCTCCTGCCGCCGGAGGACCGTATGAATTAAAAATAAGCGGTAAAAATACTATTCTATATAAAAACGTCCTGTTCGGCGAAGTATGGCTGGCATCGGGACAATCCAATATGGAAATGCCTCTTGCCGGATGGGGTAAAATAAAGAATTATGAACAAGAAATAGCCGCCGCCGATTATCCCGATATTCGGTTGTTCCAAGCCAAGCATGTGATGAGCAATACACCTTTAAAAGATATTGAAGCCGATGGATGGCAGCAATGTTCACCCAAGACGGTAGCCGAATTCTCCGCTACGGCTTATTTCTTTGGACGCGAACTATATAAAAAACTGCATGTACCCATTGGCTTAATTCACTCGTCTTGGGGCGGTACCGTGGTAGAAGCATGGACGAGCAGAAAAACTTTAGCCGATTTTCCGGAATTCTCCGCGGCGATTAAACGATTGAGTAACCCCCTTTCGGATACAACCGATGTTTTTAAAAAACAAAAAAAGATTCTTAAACCGTGGCAGGCTAAAATTAAGAAACAAATGATAGAGTCTCCTTCTGTAAAACAGGGCTGGCAGTATGCTCAATACAACGACCGCGAATGGCAGACAATGAATGTGCCCGGTACTTGGGAAAGTCAGGGGTTGAAATTCGACGGCATTGTATGGTTCAGAAAAACATTAACCCTGCCCGAATCATGGAAAGGACAGACTTTAAGTATATCCCTCGTGCCTATTAATGATTTTGACGTCACCTGGATAAACAATCATGTAATCGGCAGCGAAGCGCTGGTCAGTATACCCCGCATTTATAAAGTCCCTGTCGAATTGACAAAAAGCGGACGCTTAACGATCGCCGTTCAAATTTTAGACATAGGAAACAGCGGCGGTATTTACGGATCAAAAAGACAGATTTTTATTACGAATATGCAAGGAGACACCATTTCATTAGCAGGAAAATGGCGCTATAAAACAGACCCTTTTCATCCTAAAGTTGAGCAAATGCCGGCGTTACCGACTATACTCGAAGGCCCGAACCGCCCAACCGTACTATTTAACGCAATGATTAATCCCATCGTTACTTATGCCATCAAGGGCGCAATCTGGTATCAGGGCGAATCTAATGCAAGCCGCGCCTACCAATACCGACAACTTTTCCCGGCTATGATCCGCGACTGGCGCAATTATTGGCGACAAGGCGATTTTTACTTCCTATTTGTGCAGCTTGCCAATTTTATGGAGCATAAAACAAAACCGGTAGACGATATTTGGGCAGAATTACGAGAAGCGCAGTTAATGGCGCTTGAAGAACCCAATACTGGTATGGCCGTCACTATTGATATCGGCAATGCCAAAGATATACATCCTAAAAACAAGCAAGAAGTGGGACGCCGTCTGGCATTGAACGCTTTAAAATTAGCTTACGGAAAAAATATCGTTAATTCCGGTCCAATCTATAAGTCGTTTAAAATAGAAGGCAAAAAAATACGCCTTTCATTCGATTATGTGGACGGCGGTTTGAGCGTTAAAGGAGGAAAAACATTAAAAGGCTTTGCCATTGCCGGAAAAAATAAAAACTTCAAATGGGCCAAGGCAAAAATAGACGGCAATGATATTCTTGTTTGGAACGGTTCAATTAAACAGCCTGTCGCCGTACGCTATGCATGGCAGGCTAATCCGGCAGGCAATCTATATAATAAAGTGGGATTGCCGGCTTCTCCGTTCCGTACCGACGATTGGAAAGGCTTAACCGAAGGCGTACAATAGATTTTTATATCATTAAAAGGTTATTACGAAATAAAATAGCCAATGATAAATGATGAGATAATACCGCTTGAAGTACAGTCTAATATTGAGAATGCAGAAATCGGGAAATACGCCAAAGAAAAGATTTTTAACGCTATTCGCTCCACTTCCTCTTATAAAAAGGGGAGCTAAAATCGAATTGAACCGCCGTTATCATTGCGATGCGGATGAATCGGCAGCGGCAGTTTCTATAGTAGCAACGAGGATGAATATTCAGGAAGAAAACATGCAATTGAAAGAAAAGAACTTGATTAAAATATTAAACATTAAAAATATTCCGCTATTTTTATTTTCCTTATCTGTTTTTGTTCTGTTTCAATCATGCCACAAAGAAAACGACAGGAGAGATAAAGCGATCAAAGAGCGCATAGAATGGAGTCATTCGTGGATAGAACCAACAGGTAAAAACGATCATCCGAGGGTTCTCATTATCGGCGATTCTCATGCGGAGCGATATTATGGCGTCATTAAAAGCAAGTTGGCGGATACGGCTTATTGCAGTAAGTTTACTTCATCTATGTCGCTTGGCGACCCCTATTATCCCCGCCGCCTTGAGTTGCTGTTGGAACAATATCGTTTTGACATTATAACGTTTAATAACGGTTTGCACGGTAAGGGTTACACGGAAAACGATTATGAAAAATACATCCCCGTCGTTTTACATATTTTTCAGAAACAAAAGGGAACGCGCTTAATCTGGATCAACACTACAGCTGTACGTAAAAAAGAAAATTTATCCGAATTGGCCGATTTTAACAAACGCGTGCTACTTCGAAATAACTTGGTAAAAAAATACATGAAAAAAAATAATGTGCCGCTATTGGATTTTTATTCTATAGGGATAAATCATCCTGAATTCTATGCAAAAGACGGCGTTCATTTTAATAAAGAAGGCGTGCTTGCCGAAGCGTATTTGCTTTCGAAAGAGATACGAAAACAACTATTATTGTCAAAAAATTAAACTCTATTTTAAATACTAATGAGATTTATTATCACGCTAACCTTATAAATCCTAAAAATCTATTATGCAGTGAAAGTGGAATACAACTTATCACTTCTTACTCCTTTGATTCTCTGAAATTCCTTTTCTTATATCCTATTTTTTTAAATAATGACATTTTTATTGATTTGACAGAATAAATAATTATTCATATTGATTTGAATTAATGAGAAATAGATATAATTTAGACTTATTACGCATTTTCATCGATTATCTTATCAATTTTTTCTATAAATACGGGGAAAATAATACTTTCTTCTTTTTTAATTCTCTCATATAATTTCATTTCAAATAAATTTAGGTACTTTCTATAATCTTTTTCCTCTTTATTTTTATCGGAAATAGCTTGAAATAAATCCTCAAAACTATGAGACACTTTAGTTATATTTTTTATAAAGAAGCTCAAAGATTTCTGAAAATCTTTATTATCTTTTGTTTTATCAACTAATGGCGGATATAATAATTCATCTTCTTTCTGCAAATGTTCTTCAAGCCTGTTTTTAATCGTCAATAATAGCTTAAAAGCCTCTTCTCTATTATTAGATTTTTCCCGTAATAATGAGCAATATTCTAAGATTTCATCATGTTCTTTTTCTAAACTTGAAATAAATTTGGAAAATATTTTACGCCGCATACGTTTTTTTTCAATAATTTTAAAAAACAACTTGGTTAATTCCGGATCAAATTGTTTTCCTTCTCCTCTCTTTATTTCTTTCATTGCATGTTCATCCGATAAGGCGTTTCTATATGAACGTGTCGATGTCATGGCATCATACGTATCAACAATAGAAATAATTCTGGCATAAAGTGGTATCTCATCTTTTTTCAGTCCGTCGGGATAGCCTAATCCGTCATATCGTTCATGATGATGTTTAATTGAAGATAAATATTGATTAATGATTTCATTATTAGCCATTTTTAATATCTCATATCCTTTTTGAGGATGAGATTTTATAATATCATACTCTTTATCGCTCAATGGACCCTTTTTAGTTAAAATCCTATCCGGTATGCTTATTTTACCTATATCATGTAAATATGCGCTGCGACGTAATATTTCTATTTCCTTGTCCACAAGATTTAATTCTTTACCAAACTTAACACAATAATTACTTACCCTTTCAGCGTGTCCAACGGTATAGAGATCTTTTTCCTCCAACAACTTAATAACAATATTCAATGTCGCATCTGAAAAATTCTTCTCTTTTTGAATCATTTTTTGATTATGTCCAATTAGATCTCTAAATGAATGCGCATATCCGTATGATGCTCGTAAAAAATAGGGAAATGCCATGAAGATAAGAACGGCGGATATTAAATGGAATTTATCCAATTCAAATAAAAGAAAAATATTATATGGAATCAAAAGAGCTATAACATAAATTGAATAGGAGTAAAATATCATTCCAAATGTGGCTAATCCTGCCGCTGCCAATCCGATGATA
>CAYRJN010000254.1:0-4568 GCA_964424545.1 uncultured Calditrichaceae bacterium | reverse complement strand
AATTAATTGCTTTGACAGATGTTTCTCTATTGAAAATATTAATATAATAAAGTATATTCCATGAAATGAAATTGTAAATAGGCAAACGATTGCTTAACTTTTTAATTCATAATGAGGTGTAAAAATGGACAGACGTAAGTTTTTGGCAACTGGAGCTATTGCGGGCGCAGGTTTTATGATCGTTCCGAGACATGTAATTGCCGGATCCGGCATGACACCGCCGAGCGACCGCTTAAATATTGCCGGTATCGGCGTAGGTGGGAAAGGGACTTCTGATGTGCAGAAAGTGGCCGAAGGCAACAATATTGTTGCTTTATGCGATGTAGATGAAGTTAGAGGCGCGGAAAATTTTAAAAAATTTCCAAAAGCGAAACGGTATAAAGATTTCAGGGAAATGCTTGATAAAGAAGATAAAAATATTGATGCCGTTACGGTAAGCACGCCGGATCATATGCACTACGCGATTGCCATGGCCGCTATTAAACGCGGAAAACATACTTTTGTCCAAAAACCTTTAACCCATACGGTTGAAGAAGCGAGAAATTTGGCAAAAGCCGCAAGAAAACATAAAGTTGTGACGCAGATGGGAAACCAAGGACATGGAAGCGAAGGCGCTCGTTTGATTAATGAATGGATTTGGGACGGCGCCATCGGGGATGTGCATGAAGTCCATGCATGGACAAATCGTCCGATTTGGCCGCAGGATATTCCCAGGCCAAAAGAGACGCCGGCTATTCCTCCCACGCTCGCATGGAATCTTTGGTTGGGCGTAGCGCCGGAAAGGCCGTATCATCCCGCCTACGTGCCCTTTGCATGGCGCGGCTTTTGGGATTTCGGAACTGGTGCGCTCGGCGATATGGGCGCTCATATTCTTGATCATCCCTTCTGGGCCCTTGGCCTTGAATATCCTACAACCGTTCAGGCAAGCTCCACTCATTTTAATGAAGAGACATATCCTATTGCGGAGATTATAACTTATCACTTTCCGAAAAGAGGTAAAAAACCGCCGGTTAAACTGGTGTGGTATGACGGCGGAATAAAACCCGACAGACCGAAAGAGCTAGAGCAAGGCCGTCAACTGGGTGGCAACGGCGTTCTTTATTACGGTACCAAAGGTGTGCTGATGCACAGCGTTTACGGTAGTAATCCGCGCTTGATACCCGAGACCAAAATGCAGGAATATAAGAGACCGGAAAAAACCATTCCGCGTTCTCCCGGTATCCATAAAGAATGGACGGAAGCATGTAAAGGCAACGGTAAAACAATGGGAAATTTTGATTATTCTTCCAAATTGACGGAAATGATGCTATTGGGTAATGTGGCGGTAAAAACGCAGTTTAAAAATACCGTGCTCGAATGGGACGGTCCGAATATGCGTTTTACCAATCTGGATGAGGCCAACCAATATTTGAGTTTTAAATATCGTCCGGGCTGGGGCGTTTAATTTTATTCATAAAATTTATAAGCCCATTTTGCTTATTATTAATTGCAAATAAGGCAATGCCTGGTTAATAAACAAATAGAATTTTATTGCCTATTCAATTCGCCGGCTCTCCATTGGAGAGCCGGTGTTTTACAAATTTACTTTTTATATAACGCTGCTCAGTGGTAATCAAAAGCTTGAATCCGCTGAAAATAATGAAACACATCATATCTTCAACGTTGATCAGCATAATTTTCGCTGTTGGGAATATAAAGAGATATCAATCGTCAAAATAAATAAACGTCATTAAGGCGAAAGAAATGTGTAAAACCAAATCGGAAAAATATAAAATATGAACGATAAAAAAATAAAAGTAGTAGTCATCGGCGCCGGAAATATGGGATCTTCCCATGCGCGCGCATATTATGCATTGGAAAAATTTGAATTGGTCGGAATCGTTGATCAGAGCGAAGAGCGGCGAAAAACTTTAGCGGACGAACTTGACGGTGTGGCTCATTTCGATTCTTTCGAAAAAGCGTTGCAAATCGTTCGTCCCGATGCGGCTGCCGTCTGTACCTATCCCGATACGCATAAAATGTTTACAAAACAGGCGCTTGAAGCTGGCTGCCACGTTTTCGTAGAAAAGCCCATCGCCGTTACCGTACAAGATTCCCTTGATATCCTCGAACTGGCTGGAAAATTCAATAAAAAAGTTGTGGTCGGCTATATATTACGGCATCATCCGGCATGGGTGGAGTTTATTAGGGAAGCGCAAAAACTGGGCAAACCGTTGGTAATGCGCATGAATCTCAATCAACAGAGTAAAGGCAAAGAGTGGGAAACGCACAAACATTTAATGCATGCTATGTCGCCTATTGTCGATTGCGGGGTTCATTATGTAGATGTTATGTGTCAAATGACGCGCAGCGCTCCCGTCAAGGTGCATGCTATCGGCGCGCGATTGACCGATGAAATTGACGTGGCGATGTATAATTACGGGCAGCTTCAGGTTATTTTCGAGGATGGTTCCGTGGGCTGGTATGAAGCCGGTTGGGGGCCGATGATAAGTGAAACGGCCTTTTTTGTAAAAGATGTTGTCGGACCGAAAGGCAGCGTAAGCATAGCCGATCCGGAAGCGTTAAAAAATACCGATTCGTCCGATATAGACAGTCATACGAAAACAAATCGGCTGTTAATACATCATGCCGAACTTGATGATAAGGGCGAATTTAAATCACAGGATACCGTTATTAACACACAGGACGAGCCAGGGCATCAAGAACTGTGCAATCGGGAGCAAGCATTTTTTGCCGATGCCATTCAAAATGATTTGGATTTAACGGATCATCTTGAAGATGCGGTTAACAGCCTTAAAATTGTTCTAGCCGCTGACGAATCGTACCGAAGAGGTGAGATTGTCAAACTATAAGGAGGGTATCCTTTATTCTTCAAAAGCTGATATACGAACGACGATTATGAGGGTTCAATAATTTTCTAAGTTAAAAAAATATTGAACTCTATTCTAAGATTTAAAAACATATCGAATAGCGAAGGTGAAAATATTTTTGTAATCATTATATAAGAAAGGGACGATATTGAACAGGAAAATCTATACGCAGCTAAGTATAATGATGTTTGTCGAGTTTTTTGTCTGGGGGGCTTGGTATTCAACAGTTGGTAATTTTATGGCTAAGGTCGGAATGTCCGATGCGATTTATTGGGCTTATACAGTCAGTCCCATCGGGGCGATCATTTCCCCGTTTTTCCTCGGTATGGTGGCCGACCGCTTTTTTTCTGCAGAAAAAGTTTTAGGCGTTTTGCACTTAATCGGCGGTGTTGCTATCTTTTTTACGCCTTTTGTAGCGGAAGCCGGCGCGCAGAATGCCGTTTGGTTTATTATTTTGTTATTAATTCACATGTTAAGTTATATGCCCACAATCGGTTTGGTTAATACTCTCGCATTTCATAATATAGATGATCAGGAAAAACAGTTTCCTATTATCCGTGTGTTTGGCACTATCGGTTGGATTGTGGCCGGTATCTTTGTCAGTTATATTTTACAGGCTGACGAAAGCGGATTGCCACTCTATATCGCCGGTATTTCCGGCATCTTGATGGGTTTGTATAGTTTTACCTTACCGCATACTCCGCCAACGGCTTCTGGTAAAAAAATTACAATCAGAGAAATAGCGGGAATAGATGCTTTGGCCCAGTTGAAAAGCAATGCGTTTATCGTTTTTATTGTAAGTTCATTGTTGATTAGCATACCTCTCGCCGCTTATTATTCCTACGCGCCCGTATTTATTAATTCTTTGGGTATAACCAATCCCGCCTTTAAAATGACGTTCGGACAGATGTCCGAAATGATTTTTATCGTTCTTATGCCTTTGTTTTTTAGGCATCTCGGCGTTAAATGGATGTTAGCCGTCGGTATGTTTGCCTGGGTACTACGATATTTCCTGTTTGCGATTGCTGCGCCGACAGGCGTACTTTGGATGGTAATGTTCGGTATTATCCTGCACGGTATATGTTACGACTTCTTCTTTGTTACCGGGCAAATTTATGTGGATAAAAAAGCCAATTCTTCAATACGTGGTCAGGCGCAGGGTTTTCTTGTTTTGGTTACAAACGGCGTTGGTATGCTTATCGGCGCACAAATTTCCGGTTGGTTATTTAATGGTATTATAAATGGAGGTACGGCCGCCTCCAGTCATCAATGGCAACTTTTTTGGGCCATCCCTGCGGCTTTTGCCTTATTGATTTTGATCATCTTTGTCATCTTCTTTAACGAAAAAGAAACAGCGGAGATAAAATAGATAATTCAATTTATAGGTAAGGAAACGTGTATTATGAAAAGACGAGATTTTTTAAAAAAGACAGCTGCCGCATCGCTTTTTACCATTGTTCCTCGCTATGTATTAGGCGGAACCGGCTATACGCCGCCGAGCGACGAGATCACTAAGGCGGTTATCGGTGTGGGCGGAATGGGACGTTCGCATGTGCGCTACCGAGGCGCCAAGCTGCTTGCCGTGTGCGATGTGGATGCTAAGCATTTGGAAAAAGCCGTTCAACAGGGAAAGGAACTCGGGTTTTCTGGTGTTAAAGGGTATCACGATTTCCGTGAAGTGCTCAATCGTGATGATAT
>CAYRJN010000253.1:0-4649 GCA_964424545.1 uncultured Calditrichaceae bacterium | reverse complement strand
CGAATGGCGAATCGAAGCTCTTTCTCCATGGCAACCTCTTTTAACAACTCCACTTCTACCGTTACATTATCGCCAGGCATGACCATCTCTACGCCTTCCGGTAATTTTACCATCCCCGTTACGTCCGTTGTACGAAAGTAAAACTGTGGACGATATCCGTCAAAAAACGGCGTGTGACGCCCGCCTTCTTCTTTCGTCAATACATATACTTCTCCTTTGAACTTCTTGTGAGGCGTTATCGACCCCGGCTTCGCCGCTACCATTCCGCGCTCCAACTCGTTCTTATCTACACCGCGCATCAATAAACCTACGTTGTCTCCCGCTTCCCCGCGATCCAATATCTTACGGAACATCTCTACGCCCGTTATTACCGTCTTGCGGTTAATTCCCAATCCGACCAATTCAACCTCTTCGCCTACCGTGATTACACCACGCTCGATTCTGCCAGTCCCTACCGTTCCGCGTCCCGTTATAGAGAACACATCTTCAATCGGCATCAGGAAGGGTTTATCAATATCGCGTTCCGGAGTCGGTATATATTCGTCTACAGCATCCATCAACTCAAAGATGCATTTATTGGCTTCCGGATCATCGGGATTGTTCAAGGCGTTCAAGGCGCTGCCTTGTATAATGGGTATGTCATCGCCCGGAAAATCGTAAGAAGACAATAATTCGCGCAACTCAAGCTCTACCAATTCCAATAATTCGGGATCGTCCACCTGATCCACTTTATTCATAAATACCACGATATAAGGCACATTTACCTGACGGGCAAGCAAGACGTGCTCACGCGTTTGCGGCATGGGACCGTCTGCAGCGCTTACTACCAAAATCGATCCGTCCATTTGCGCAGCTCCCGTGATCATGTTCTTTACATAGTCGGCGTGCCCAGGACAGTCTACGTGAGCATAGTGCCGTTTATCCGTTTCATACTCTACGTGAGCCGTCGCAATGGTGATTCCGCGTTCGCGCTCTTCCGGAGCGTTGTCAATACTGTCAAAACTGCGAAACTCAGCCGTCCCTTTTTTGGCCAACGCCTGGGTAATGGCGGCCGTTAATGTGGTCTTACCATGATCAACGTGACCAATCGTCCCGATGTTTACATGGGGTTTACTTCTGTCAAATTTTTCCTTGGCCATTATTCCTCCAAATAAATTTTATAAGCGCCTTAACCCTTACTCTTGTTTATAATCTCCTCTGCGATAGCTGAGGGAACTTTATCATAATGCGAAAACTTCATTGTGTATATCGCACGACCCTGTGTCAGCGAACGAAGAGCTGTTGCATAACCGAACATCTCACTCAAAGGCACTAAACCGCTTACAACCTGAGCGTCTTTTCTCGGCAGAATTCCGGAAATTTTACCCCTACGGGAATTAA
Organism: uncultured Calditrichaceae bacterium; assembly: GCA_964424545.1. GTDB lineage: Bacteria > Calditrichota > Calditrichia > Calditrichales > Calditrichaceae > JAUVIB01. Next base: position 3,269 of record CAYRJN010000253.1, on the reverse strand, counting down.
TGTCTCCGATTACATCGCCAAGATATTCCTCAGGCACTACTATTTCTATACTAAATAACGGTTCCAATAAAACGGGACCGGCTTTTTTCGCAGCTGCTTTCAAAGCAATCGATCCGGCAACTTTAAAAGCCATTTCGTTAGAATCTACTTCGTGGTAAGAACCGTCATACAATCTCACTTTAACATCTTCCATCGCATATCCGGCAAGAACGCCGTTTTGCAAGGCGTCTTCAATTCCCGCTTTAACCGAATTGATATATTCCCTCGGAATTACACCGCCTACTATATCGTCAATAAACTCAAATCCGGAACCCACTTCGTTTGGCTCAATTTCGATAACGACATGACCGTATTGACCGCGCCCTCCGGATTGACGTACAAATTTTTCATTTGCTTCGGCTTTCCTGGTAATGGTTTCTTTATAAGCAACCATCGGTTTACCGATATTAGCACCAACTTTAAACTCTCTTAGTAAACGATCGATAATAATTTCCAAATGAAGCTCGCCCATCCCACTGATAATCGTTTGGCCGGTTTCTTCATCAGTTCGAATTTTAAAAGTCGGATCTTCATCACTTAATTTAACCAATGATTCGCTTAATTTTTCCTGATCGGCTTTCGTCTTCGGCTCAACGGCCACCGCAATAACCGGTTCAGGAAAATCCATCGACTCTAATACGATTTGTTTTTTATCATCGCTCAGCGTATCGCCCGTCCTTGTGTTTTTAAGCCCCACAATCGCCGCAATATCGCCCGCAACTAAGTTTTTAATATCTTCGCGATGATTGGCATGCATTTGCAAAACCCTCCCGACCCGTTCGCGCTTTCCGCTTACCGTATTATAAACATAATTACCGGCTTCGATTGCCCCCGAATAAACGCGAATAAAAGTCAATCGACCTACATAAGGATCAACCATGATCTTAAAAGCCAATGCAGCAAAAGGATCATCATCCAGCGGCTTGCGAGAAATCTCTTCGCCCGTTTTAGGATTGATACCAAAAACATCACCCTTATCAATAGGAGAGGGTAAATATTCGACAATCGAATCCAATAGCCGCTGAATGCCTTTATTCTTAAAAGCAGAACCGCAAAGAACAGGAGTAAACTTATTATCTAAAGTCGCTTTTCTGATAGCGGTCTTCAATTCGTCAATACCGATTTCTTCGCCTTCGAGATATCGTTCCATAATTTCATCGTCATACTCGGAAACGGCTTCGATAATTTCATTACGATACTGTTCGGCTTTTTCAACCAATCCTTTAGGGATCTCAGCCTCTTCAAACAGGGCGCCGAGCGAACTATCATTATAAAGCACCGCTTTCATTTCCACCAAATCAACCAACCCTGTAAACAGATCTCCTTCACCGATAGGGATTTGCAGAGGCACCGGTGTAGCGCCGAGTCGCTGCTTCATCATATCGAGAACATTATAAAAATCCGCACCGATACGATCCATTTTATTAACAAAAGCAATGCGGGGAACACCGTATTTATCGGCCTGACGCCAAACAGTTTCAGATTGCGGTTCAACACCGCCGACAGCGCAAAATAAAGCGACAGCGCCGTCCAAAACACGCAAAGCGCGTTCTACTTCGACGGTAAAATCGACATGCCCTGGCGTATCAATAATATTAATAACATGACCTTTCCACTCGATTGTCGTAGCAGCGGAGGTAATCGTAATACCGCGCTCCTTTTCCTGCTCCATCCAATCCATAGTGGCAGCGCCGTCATGCACTTCGCCCATTCGATGCAACCGGCCGGAATAATATAATATTCTTTCGGTCGTCGTCGTCTTACCGGCGTCGATATGGGCCATGATGCCAATATTTCTTAATCTATCTTTGCTTACTTTCTTAGAATTCGCCATAATTCTTAACTATACATCCCTACCATCTGAAATGCGCAAAAGCCTTATTCGCTTCCGCCATTTTATGTGTATCTTCACGCTTCTTAACCGAGGCGCCTTCATTTTTATATGCAGCTACAAATTCATTGGCCAGCCGCTCAGCCATCGTACGCTCACTTCTCTTTCTCGAAAAACCTACCAGCCAGCGAATCGCTAACGCTTGACGACGATCTGCCCTGACTTCAACCGGCACCTGATACGTCGCTCCGCCGACCCTTCTTGATTTTACTTCCAAAATCGGCGCTACATTATCCATTGCCTTTTTAAATATTTCCAACGGATCTTTTTTAGCACGCTTTTCAACCAGATCCATCGCAGCATAAAATATCTTCTCAGCAGTACTTTTTTTACCGCTCTTCATCAACCCGTTTATAAATTTTGCTACAATCAAATCTTTATACTTTGGATCAGGTAATATTTTTCTTTTTTGCGCTCTTCTTCTTCTTGGCATATTTACTCCAAAAACACCCTATATTATTAACGTAAAGCTCTTAAGCCTTTGGTTTTTTTGCTCCATACTTTGAGCGTGATTGTTTTCTATCTTCCACTCCACTGGTATCCAGAGTACCTCTGATGATATGATAACGTACACCAGGCAAATCCTTAACACGGCCTCCGCGGATAAGAACAATTGAATGCTCTTGCAAATTGTGACCCTCACCCGGGATATACGCCGTAACTTCTATTCCATTCGTCAAACGAACACGGGCAACCTTTCTTAAAGCAGAATTCGGTTTTTTCGGCGTCGTCGTGTATACACGCGTACAAACGCCTCTTTTCTGAGGACAGCTGCCTAAAGCGGGAGCTTTATTCTTTTTAATTACAACTTTTCTTCCGTGCCTGATCAACTGATTAATCGTGGGCAATTTTAAAACCTCCAAAAAATTACAGATTAATAATTTAAGATATTCTTATTCTTAATTCAAGAATATTTTCAATTTTTATTCATTTTTATTTTCAAGCGCCTGCTCATCACCGTTGGATTCCGACTCTTGCTCTTCTACGACTTCTTCTTCAGGCTCCTCTTCCGCCTCTACTTCCAAATCCAAGTAATTGTATTTCGACAAACCCGTACCGGCAGGGATGAGATGTCCCATTATAACATTCTCTTTTAATCCGACCAATTCATCTTCTTTCCCCTCGGTAGCTGCATCGGTAAGTACCTGTGTCGTCTCCTGAAATGAAGCCGCCGAAATAAAACTCTTGGTGGTTAGAGATGCTTGCGTGATACCCATTAACAGCGGCGTAAATGATGCCGGCTGCGCTCTTCTGAATTTCACCGCCTTCTTTTTATCTTTTTTCAACTCTTTATTGACAGCGTCAATACTCTTTTTATCCGTTACGCTCCCTTCCTTAA
>CAYRJN010000252.1:0-4749 GCA_964424545.1 uncultured Calditrichaceae bacterium | reverse complement strand
ATTTTATCTATTGATATAGTAGAAAGAATTCTCTTCTCTCATGCGGGTATAGCCTTTTATGAGAAAGCGCCGAATACTGTTACATAATGCTATTCCCAGCGGTTATTTAGAACACTGACATTACCTAATGTTTCACCCAATTTTCATCAAAGGCTGCAAACTTTATGGTTTTCTCATTATTTCCCTTGTGGTAAGAGTAAGATACGCATATCCTGTTATCTTTTGTCTGAATCACCGAAGGATAAGCATAAGAGCCCTCGCCCTTCTTGCCCTTTTCAAGATATTTTTTCCATTTCCAGGTTTTCCCCTGATCATCGGAAAGAGAAACAGCAAGACGATAACGACCGTCTTCCGTATCGTTAAATACCATTAGCCAATTGCCTGATTTTAATTTAATTACCTCTAAACTTGAACCCGGATTGGGGATATCGCAGTCAACAGCCGGCGTCCAGTTTTCACCGTTGTCCATAGACTCCGATATCATTACTCTGGCCGGTAAATCGCCGGAATCGCGCATGTACGCAACAATTGTTCCGTCATTTTTTCGGACAAAGGAGGGTTGAATATTTCCTCTGCCCGCAATAGGCGCGCTTGGTTTCCATGTTTCTCCCTGATCATCCGAAACAGCCGATAGAGAAAGATTAAAACCGTCGGAATAGAGCGGCAGCAATATCCGACCCGATGGCAGCGTCAGGGGATGTATTCTGGTCATCCAACCGATCTCTCTCTTTTTAGGATCTTTTGCCGCTTCGATAATCATTTTATCGTAATCGGGCGCATATTCCGCCCAACCCGCATTTCGATCTTCAAGTTGACTATATTTCTTTTTTATTGTTTTTTGAAACGCGTCACCGTTTTTCAACAATATAATATCCTGCCATGACCACTTCGGCGCTCCTTTAGCGAGATAATTTTCCGCGCGTCGATATTTTAAAATGGAAGTTTCCCAACGATTAGCCATAACCACAATCCAAAAAAGATATAAGCGATCTTTATTATCAATATACAAGACGGGGTTGCAATCGGGGAAATTCGGCGTGTCGGCCATGACAAAAACATCCACCCATTTATGCGATCCTTTTTTTAGCCGCGAGCCTTGGATAAGCACATCATTGGCGTTGCGCTCGCCCGACCCGTAAAACCACGCGGCAATTATATCGCCGTTTTTACATTCAATAATACTGCTGCCGTGAACATGTTTAGACTGATACGGAAATATAAATTCTTCTTCTAAACCGCCGTCCCGAGCAACTGAAATCCCGATTATGCAAAAAACAAAAAATACCGAAACGATGGGCTTCATTCTTCCTCCATTAAGAGCGTAAATCTTTTAATTCAATTTCTTAAAAAACAATCTATCATAAATTCAGCAAAATATCTGCATTATCAATATTGAGCGCGCTTACATTCTTTGTAATAAGACGCTGATTTAAAGGGTGATCCAATATATAGATTTGAAATACTTGAGGATTTAATTGCTTATAATATTCTTCCAATCGTCCCCCTTTGGAAATGTATAAAAAAACAATTTTATTGTTTTGCGCAAATAATAATTCGTCTCTTTCCGTTACCAAAGACTTTGAAATTCGTTTCGCCTTAATATCGGGCGAAATAAAAAGTAATTTTCCTTTTTCCAGCAAACGCTCTTCATTTCGATTGAGCCGTAAACGGTTTATATCTTTGGCAAGATAAAAAATAAAATTTGCTCTATCATTCATTTTAATATTTTTATAAAGTTTTTTTTCAAACGGCGCCTGCCACCCGCCGGCAACCGCTATATCCATCCTTTGTAAACGGCTAAATAACGCTTCTATATCGGGATATACTTCCTGCGGCGCATCTTTGGAAGCAAACAATGCCGCTTTTTTTTGATTTAATATTTCTATGTTGCCCCGCGTAACGAACACCGCTTTTTTCATTGCAAAATATTTCCATATAAATCATATACATTGACAAAATAATTACTGTTATACTGTTTTTCAAGTATTTCACGATCGCCGCCCGCAACGATTATTAAATTCTCGGGATAAATGTATTTTTGCGCGGCTTTTAGAATATCTTCTTTGGAAACCTTATTGATTTTTTCTCTAAATGTACGGAAATAATCGTCATCCAGGCCATACGCCTCAATATTTGCCAAACCATAAAGAATCTGTTCAGCAGTTTCAAAAACTATCGGGAATACGCCGCCGAAGTACCCCTTGGCGTTGTTCAGCTCTTCATCTGTTATCGTCTCCATGGTTATTTTTCTCACCTCATTTACTATTTCATCAATTGCCTGCACCGTATTCTCGCTATGCACGGCTGCGCTTATAGTAAATGGTCCGGTAACTTTTCTAAACCCGAAACTAGAGGCGACCCCGTAAGTAAAACCTTTGTCCTGCCTTAAATTCATATTCAATCGTGATAAAAAATAGCCCCCTAAGATTTGGTTGAGCAAAAGGACTGTATAATGATCCGGGTTTGCGCGATCGATGCCTATATGACCGATTCTAAGCTCCGTTTGTTGGGCGCCGTCTTTATGAACAATATGAACGTTATTTGAAGAGCCGCCATTATATGATAACGGCGGAATGTCGCGCCCAAACGAGTCAGCCTGTTTTATGAAATACCGTTTTACCAATTGACGCACGTCTTGTTCCTCAATATCTCCGGTAACAAGCAAAACAGCATCATCAAAATTAAAATATTTATTATAAAAAGCAATAATATCTTCCCGTTTGATATTGTTTAAGGAATTAATATTTCCTCTTAAGGGAACAGCATAACGATAAGGGGCATACAATATTTTTGCAAACTGCTCCGCGACCACTTTATCAAGGCTGTCAACGGTGCGTTGTCGATCGGCTATGCGTTCCTTTTTAACCCGTTCCACCTCTCCTTCGGGAAAAACGGGATTTTGCAAAATATCGCTGAAGATAGAAAAAGCTTCGTTAATATATTTACTTAGAGTTGTTAATGAAAAATGGACAGAATCCCAATCCGAAGACGCAAAATATTCTATCCCGTAACGTTCCAGCTCGTTAGCAATTTGTTCGCTGTTTTTTGAAACGGTTCCTTCCGACATTAAGGCAGCCGTAATTGAAGCGAGACCTTCAAAAGCGGATTTTTCCGTAAGCGGAGAAGCTTTGAAACAAAGTTCAAAGTTCACAAGAGGCAAAACATTATGCTCAACCAACAAAACCTTCAAACCGTTATCACAAAAAAAACGTTTAAAACGGGGAAAATTAAAAGGCGTCATTTTCCCAGCGGGAGGAATCCTATTTCTGTCCAATTTGGTAGTCATTTAAAATTCCCTATAAAATAAAACAATATTATTTTTCTTCAGGTAGAAAGATTAATGTTGATCTGTTTTGTTCCTTTAAATATTTATCAGCCGTTCTTTGAATATCTTTTTTGTCTATTATAAAATAATGATCTATCTCGCTGTTAATACGCGATGCGTCATTAAAATAGACTGAAAACTGATTCAGCAAATCAGCCCTTGCCATCATCGTTTGAATCTCATTTACTTTTGCAACGACCAATTGATTTTTTACGCGTTCAAATTCATAATCCGATATGCTTGCATTAATAACGCCGTCAATCTCTTTCAACGTCTCCCGTTCAACCGTTTCGATTGAAACGCCTGGCTTTGCCGTTGCCATTACGATAAACAAAGAGCTCTTTTCGAGAGGCAGAAGCGCGGCAAAAGCGTCTTGACAGATTTGTTTTTCATGCACCAGTTTGCGATATAAACGAGAGCTTTTTCCGGATGAAAGAACGGAAGATAGCAAATCTCCGGCATACATTTCTGTCTCTCCGAGCGCCGGCAAGGGATAAGCAAAATAGAGACGAGGAAATTGAATCCGGTCTTTTACGGTTTGCCTTCTCTCTCCCCTATTATAAGAATCGAAAATTTTTTGATCTTCAGGCAACGCCGCAAGATTTTTAATCTCCGAAAAGTATTTATCCACATAATCTTTTGTGCGATTAACATCAAAATCGCCGGCAATTACCAAAGAAGCATTTTGGGGACCGTAATATTTTTTAAAAAAATCGGAGAAATCATCTAACTTGGCTCTATCCAAATCGTCCATATAACCGATTACAGGCCAATGGTATGGAAAATCAGCGGGATAAACCATCTCCATCAATTTTTCCAACCATACGCCATAGGGTTGATTATCTACCGTTTGTCGGCGTTCATTTTTGACAATATCCAATTGCAGTTTCAGTTTTTTTTCGTCTAAGGACTCTAAAAACCAGCCCATTCTATCGGATTCAAGCCATAATCCTAGTTCGAGATAATGGGAAGGTAATACCTCAAAATAATTGGTGCGATCAAAAAAAGTTGACCCGTTGAGCGCTCCTCCTATGCTTTGAACGAGCTCAAAATGTTTTCCGGAAGGGACATGAGCGCTTCCTTCAAACATCAGATGTTCAAATAAATGAGCATAACCGGTTTTTCCGGATTTTTCATTTGCGGAACCCACATGATACCACACATTAACTGCTACAACGGGGACTTTATCATCGCGGTGTAAAATTACATTTAATCCGTTATCCAGTTTATACTGTTCGAATTCAATTTTTAAACTCATGCTATGTTTTCCAATAATAAAAGCATATATAACATATTTCGGACATTTTCAATATTATTTTTAGAATATTTTTTGTATGCGCACAATTTTAGATTCCTTAATTTGCGCCATAATGATTTGTTAAAGCTATTAAAATGATTGATTCTCTAAAAATCTAAATATTGGG
>CAYRJN010000251.1:0-4770 GCA_964424545.1 uncultured Calditrichaceae bacterium | reverse complement strand
ATTATGGTGCGTACTTAAAAATGTTGAAAGAAATACAAAAAGTGTTAATGCTGCGTATACCAGAGATGGTTTTAATTTTTTATTTTGCATTTCAATTTTCATTTGTTTTTTATTTAATAATTACTCTGTCGCTAAGGTAACAAATTAATGCTATTTTATCAATAGCGTTACGGTTTTACTTTGTTGAATTGTTTTTAGATAATTGCCAAAAATGCGATATTTTTCTTATTTAAATTTCCCGTTGTAAACAGGAAGCTGTTTATGTCCCGCAATTTAATGCGTAGTGATAAAAGGAGCAAGTTTTTGAAATGTTTTATCGCCGATGCCTTTAACCTCTTTTATCTCATCTATGGTCTTAAAGGGACCGTTGAGTTTGCGGTAGGCAATAATTCTTTCGGCTATTTTTGGGCCGATGCGAGGCAGACGAGTTAGTTCTTCCTTTTTTGCTCGGTTGATATTGATACTTTTTGATTGTAAAGGGCGGTTTTTCTTCCTATATTGGGTAAAAGGTGAAACGGCGGTTAAAGCTGTAGATTCTTTCGCTACATTTTCCGTAGAAGCGGCCGATTGAGCGGATAAGGCTCTGAATAAACTGTCTTGCAGCGAATAATCATAAATTTTTTTATGAATTTGATGAGGTTTGAACCATTCCAGTAAAATGGCCGTTATGATGATTAGCGATATGAGCAATAAAGCCCGTCTTTCGCTTTTGCTTAAATAAAACGGCATAAACCAACCCTTAAAAAAAATAAAAACCGCTCCGATATATGGATGGAGTGGTTTTTATTATGTTATAAATAATTTAATGGTTAATCATGGCGTCTCGTTCTTTATTCCACTGAACCCAATCGGAATTGGTTTCTTCTTTCTCGTCAAATTTATCCTTCTTAATGCGCAGATTACCGGTTTTGACAAAATCGGAAAAATCCTGAGCGTCCTGTTTCTTAAAATCCTCAAATTCCTGATTCATTTTATTCATCTCTTCCATATCCTGTTTCATCATCTCTTCCATAGCCTTTTGATCGTCCTGAATAGATTTGTCGAAAGCCTCTTTTTGCTGTTTCATATATTCTTCGAAATTCATTACCAGAATCAATTCTTCTCCGGCGTTTACATCGATGGTTTTATTCGAAAGCTTGCCGCTCTCGTCAATAGGCGTGATAGCCAGGCTGCCTTTATAACAGCGATATTGTGTTTTTACGTCATCGGTATTCAAGCGGTAAACGGTGCCGCGAATTCCGCAAACGGAGGACGGCGTACGCACATTAAGGTGACTTTTCCCTTTGGGAAGGAACATACTGATCCAAGCTTTTCCCTTACTGATAGAAACATCTTCCCCTTTTCCCGATTGATTATCTTTTAACTCAATGATTGTGTTTTCTCCGATGCGCATGACTTTTTTGTTGGAAAATTTAATTTCGCAACGTGATTCTTTTTTAGTTTTAATTACATCTTTATTGTAAACGACCATATTGTATTTAGCCGGAACCCATTGATTGTCTCCGTTCGGTTTGACATAACTGCGTCCCAAGGGGAAACTGATTTTACCAATGGACTTTTTATTGCCGTCTTCGGCAAATACAAGGAACAGAAGAGAGAATACGAGTAATATTATAGCTGATTTTTTCATTTTTCTAACTCCCTTATTATATTTTTATTATCTTCGGATTAACATTTTTAAATTGAGGCATACACATGCCGGCGTCCGCATTGATATAAGTCGGATCGCATATTACGTACTTTTTACCTCCGTAATTTACAACATCTCCTTCAATATTTCCATTAAAATGTACGGCAGTGGCTAAATGCCCGGGATAATCCAGAGCTACTACATCAAGATTGAGCAATTCCCTGACCAGATAGGAGAATAAAATAGAGCGGTCTTCGCAATCGGATGCCGGATAAAAAATGGTCTCTTCGGGGATTAAATATTTCTCACGGCCGAATTGTTCGTCGTCCGTTTCATATTTGAAAGCCGTTTGGACAAAGCGTAATAAAAAATTTACCGCTTGCAATTCGGTTTTTCCTTTTAAATGTTTTTCCAGCGCCGCAAGAAGGGAATAGGTTGCAAACGACGAAACCGGCGCGTTGAAATAGATACGGATATCGGTTTGCGGATATTGTTTGAAATAGTTGATCATATCGCTGCTGTATTCAATCGGGAAAGCGTATTCTTGTCCTTGATAAGTAAAGCGAACGGTCTTCTTTAGCGCCCGGTTGGTAATGGTCGGTACGGAGAATATTTTCATATCGATTAAGGCGAGTTTACCTTTATAGGAACCTTTGTAGGTGTATATGCTGTTTAAATTCGGCAATTTACGATTAAAAGTAATAAGGTAATATTTCTCGTTGTCAACCGTTACGAAACGGGTTTCGTAAATCATTTCTTTGTTGGGTACAAGCAGGAGAATATTATTGCCGGTATACGCTACTTTCGCTTTATATCCCGATTTAACAAGATAAAACCAAATGAAGATATTTTGTTTTTGTACGGATTTGGGGAACAAACTTGCGGAGGCGTTATGCAGCATAACCATATACCCCCAATCATTAAGGTGCAGGTCGCTTTTTAAAGCGGCAAATGTCTGTAATGTTGGTTTGTATTTACTTTGTGCTAAATTTTTCCAAGCTTTGCTGATTTGTTGATTATTGATCGGATAGCTTAAATCAATAGTTAATTCTTTGTCAATTTCAACAGTCAACATTTTAGAAAAACTATTGAATTTTAAACTGTTTTTGCCTCGCGCAACGGGGATTTTTGGCGGCGCGGCAGGCGGAGGCATTTTGGGAACCGGCGGGAGGGGGGTAATCTTTTTTGTTTTGTCAACAAGCGGTTTAATCTCTCTTGCTTTTGGAATTACTTTGGGTTTTGGTTTTGGATCGGCTTTGATGCCAAGCGAAGATTGAAACGCCTTCCAATCGTTTTTCAGAAAGTCGGCAAAAGCTTTGTCATCCTCTTCTATAAATTTGTTAAACGCCGCCATATCTTGTTTCTTAAAATCTTCAAAACTTTGTTGAGCAAAAGAGAATGAGCATAAAAAGAGAAGCGACAGGAATAATACTTTTTTTGTTTTCATGATTTTCTCACTTAAATAAATTTTTAATTTACAATCAGATAATTTGATAAATTCCCAATAATTAAGAAGTTTACAGTAAAGCCATATAGTCCCTCAAAATTTTTCTTGAAAAAACGGCATTTTATAAACCAAATAAAAAAAATAATATTTTTCAACGTCTTAGAGAACTTAAATATCGATAATTGATTAAATCTAATTGTTTAAAATAAACACGATCTATATTCCGGTTTAAAAACATAGTGCAATGACAAAATTATAGCATTATATGTTAAAAGAAATTTAAATTTATACAATTAAACGAAATTAAGATACAAACAAAAATATCGATTATTAATAATTATTCTGTTTATTTATTAATTAATGAATCACTCTTTTACTGAAACGTTCGTCGTACATAGCGTTAACGGGTACAATTTGATGACTTCCCGTTATTTTAAAAACTTCCCATACATTACCTGCTTTATCATAAGGCACGGCAAACGCCGCTTTAAGCATACCGTCTCCGTAAACATATACGCGAGCGCCGCTGAAGGATAAGTCGCGGCTTTTATGGTTAAAACGATTTGTGTAGTCATGAACGGCATAAGTGTATTCGCCCATAGCCGGTTTATAAATCGTAATGGTTTCAGGCCCGTATGCGTGTTTATCATCGACATCCAAAAAGTTTTTACCGCCGATTAGCGTTTTATTATTCCACCAAATATGAAAAGTTCCTCCGTCCGGATTAGGTCCTGCAAGATGCGCGTCCAAATCTTCAGGAAAGGGACCCCAAGTTAACACAATTCTAAATTGGTCGATTTTTGGAGAAAGGCCGAAATTCATACTAACCGGTAGTTCCGTTAAATCCATCTCAAATTCTTGCACAGCGGGGATGAACTTTTTTTTATAGAATTTAGCTTTATATTTTCCGTAATCGAGTTTAACGGCAAAATAGCCTGTTTCGTCGGTCAACCCTTGAGCAACCGTCTCACCCGTATTGATTTTTATGATATCAACTTGAACGCCCTCCAAGGGTTTGCCGCTTGCCGCATTAATCAACGTTGCATTATAAATGCGTTGTTGAGAATACATTTCTACAAAATTATAAACCTTGGCGTTAACAATTGCGCCGGCGCGAAAGGCCAATCCGGGCGCTTTGGGCGGAATTTGAACTTGATAAACTTGATTATTAACTAAATCTTCGATTACGGCCATGGCTTTGGAATTTGCAAGCATTAAATAATCTTCTTTTTCGGCGAAGTCTTCATCCATAACACTGTTGACAATCCATACGTTAATCAATTTACCCTTGGCCTTATTGATAATAAACTGTTGCATTCCTCCTTCCATAGTACGCACTACTTTAATATTGCCGTCGGAAGAGCCCTTAGCAAGATTGCCGCGAACCGCTTCTACTTTGCCGTCGTGATAATATTGCAGGATGCTTTCAGCGTCGCCTTCCATGGCCGTTACATCCCACTTTACGGTAACTCTGAAGTCCTGAGCGCTGAGAGACAACGCAATGAATAATAAAAATAAAATAACACGCATTATGAACCTCGCTGTTTAATCATTTTTCCATTATTTAATCGTTTAGTATTTTCAAAAAACAACCTATTTCGGACAATTTCATTTATTTTTATATTATTCTCAATTTTAAAATTATACATCGTTCACATAGGCCGTATTTTAGATTCTCCAATTTATCCGAGAA
>CAYRJN010000250.1:0-4822 GCA_964424545.1 uncultured Calditrichaceae bacterium | reverse complement strand
TAAAAGGGGGAATAATTAAATATCGATATACCTAATTAACCGTAGTATTACTAAATTGTAGAGGTTGTCATGAAAAAATTGGTTGTAATATTGATGATGTTAATTGCGATTGCGTTATGGTCGTGCGGAAACGATAAGAGCGGAAGTTCCAAGACGGTTACCTTAACCGATAAGGATACAGGAGCCAAGGTAACGGCGTCGGTTAACGGGAGCGATATCCCCGAAGATTTCCCTAAGGATATTTTTATTGTTAAAGGGACGGTGAAGAATGTTGTAAAGACAAATGTTGGCGGGAAAAACAGCATTACTTTATATGTTGTTACGGAAATGAGCAAGCAGGATGCAAAAGCCGATATCGTAAAAAATATGGAAGCCAACGGCTGGAAAACCGAAATGAATATGGGCGGCCAACAGTATTTCACCAAAAATGATAAGGTACTCAGAACCGCCATTGATAAAGACGACGATGATAAGACCCTTATTGTCTATATGGCCTCTTATTGATTAAAATATAGACGCTGTATTAGAACATTACTTTGTAAATTAATGAATGTAGATAATAGCGAACGTCATGGGGACGCATTGCCTGTTTTAATGGGACAATTTAAAAGCAGCAAACGGTATGATTTTAGATTCGCGATAAAAACTTTCGGGAACGACAAGCGGGTGTGATTGCAAGCGTGAATGAAGTTAAGTCTATTGTTGTCATTCTCCGATAAATCGGAGAATCCAAATGCAACAAAAAAGATGATTTAGATTCCCGCTTAAAATATGTGGGAATGGCGAATGAGAGGAGAATATTGGAACGGTAACAAAATAGTTCGCCATTGTTATTCTCCTATTATTAATTATCCGATTTAATCGGATAATCTGAAATTGTATATATTCTAAAAATAGTATAGAAAATGTTCCTAATAGCTTAGTTTTTTAAATTCCGATACTTTAAATTATTTTCATTTTATAAACGACGAAGCAACCGGCGGGGAAAAAGAAGATTGCTTCGTCGTTTAATCTCATTATGATTAAAAATAGAAAATCATGATTCGGTAAAATGCGGTCTGGCGATGCACTTCTATGTTAACCGATGACTAATCAAACCGCTGCGCAGTTTCGGTTCGAACCAGGTGGACTTCGGCGGCATGATTAATCCGGCGTCTGCAATGGACATCAACTCTTCAATGGATGTCGGATAGAGGGCAAAGGCAACCTTCATCTCTCCGGAGTCTACACGATGTTCTAATTCTTTCATCCCGCGAATGCCGCCGACAAAATCGATACGTTTATCCGTGCGCGGATCGCCGATGCTGAGCACGGGGGCAAGTAAATTTTCCTGAAGAATGGAAACATCTAAACGGCCTACGGGGTCGTTCGGCTTGATAAGCTCCTTTTTGGCCGTCAGTTTATACCATTTTTTATTTAGATACATGGAAAATTCATGCGCGTTTTGCGGCTTAATTTCGGCAATGTTGTTATCGGCGATCTCAAATTTTTGAGAAATCTTCTCCAAGAACTCATGATCGCTTAAACCGTTCAAATCTTTCACTACGCGGTTATAGTCAAGAATGTGCATTTGGTCATGCGGAAAAATAACCGTTAGAAAATAGTTGTATTCTTCATCGCCGCTATGATTCGGATTATTTTTCATTAACTCTTTTTGAACCCGCGAAGCTGCAGCGGAACGGTGATGTCCGTCGGCAACGTACAAATAATCGATCCCTGCAAATTCCTGCTGCAATTCATTAAGCGCCGTATCATCGGTTACGACCCAAAAAGTGTGCCGAATACCGTCATCGGAAGTAAAATCATATTCCGCTTCATTCTTTACAATCTCTTCTACCATTTTATCAATAGCAGGCTGTGCTTTGTAGGTTAGGAAAACCGGACCTACCTGGGCGTTTAGGCTTAGAATATGTTTTACGCGGTCATTCTCTTTATCGGTGCGCGTCAGTTCGTGTTTTTTTATGATATTTTGATCATATTCATCCACCGAAGCTCCGGCTACCAATCCGTATTGTTCATGATCGTCCATAATCTGCCGGTAGATATAAAATGAGGGTTTTTGATCCTGAATAAGTATGCCGTCATCCTGTAATTTTTTAAAATTTTCCGCTCCTTTTCGGTAAACTTTTTCATCGTATAAATCCGTTTCCGGCGGTAAATCGATTTCGGGTTTATTGACATGCAAAAACGAATAGGGGTTATCCGCGGCCATAGCGCGGGCTTCTTCGCTGTTTAACACATCATACGGCGGGGAGGCTACTTTTTGGGCGTACTCTTTTTTAGGTCGGATTCCTTTAAACGGTTTTATAACAGACATGATTTTCTCCTGATTTTATGTAAAATTTCAAAATACAGAATCTTTCTTTTTTGAGCAAAAAAAAGAGTTTGAAAAAGTATACGTGCGGGCGTGCTTTATCTAAAGGTTTTTACATTGGGCTACGTTGCGGCTCCAATCCGGATTCTATGGGGTTCAATAGTTATTCACGTTGAGCCGCTTTCGCGGCTCGGGAGTTTGTTGGCGTCATCTTGGTTTGAACAATTAGTGAAACAAAACCGAATCGGGGATTTTCTGTTTCTCTTGTCCGGAAATATGCCATAATACCTTTAAACTGTGACCGCCGCCTTCCTGGAAATATTTTAGGAAAATCGGATGTAAACCGGCTTTTAAGGCGATTACTTTTGTCTTGGACTGGGCAGGATGCAAGCCGTCCATATTAACCACAATGTTTTTATCGATCAGCAAAACCGCGCCATCATTGGAAATTAGGGTAAAATGGTACAGTCCGGTAGTTGGGATCTTTATAAAGCCCTTAAAATAGAAACCGAAATAATTTTCTTTTTCACGTTCTTTTAAGGAGAAATTGTTAATAATCCCCGACTTTTTTGGTGAGACATTCTCCAAATCGTTAACGCTGCGTAAGTAGGCCTCAAAGTATTGATAGGTTAAACCGGGTTTTAAATTTTTTTCCGAAATGGGTTTTTTCATGGTGGCTTTTTTGATTCGGATAACGGCGGTTTTAGCGGATATCTCTCCAAGATAAGGCTTCACTTTTATGGTGGTTGTTTTTGTAAAAGTCAGGGGCTCGCGATACAGACTGGAGTTTTTATCAGGATCCTGTCCGTTAAGCGTATAATAGAGTATGGCGTCTTTGGTATCGCATTTTAATTTCACCGTTGTTTTATCAATGAATAAGGTGTTTCCTTCCACATAGGGCGTTGTTACAAAATTCCCGATTTCGGAATGGGGCGGAAGTTTACTATCCGCCGCCCAGGTTTTATTGGGTTTTCCTCCCATTTTCAGTCTAAGCTTGCCGCCTTCGATAAGTTCGTTATGCTTAATCCAGAAGTTATTCAGAGACTTGCCGTTTAATTCTGCCGATTGAATATATTTATTTTTATGCGAATTATTTGTTGTTTCTATTACAAAGGTTTTTCCCCTGTAATATTTATTATCAAGATGAATGGTGATTTTATCGAAAATGGGGCCGCTGATTTCATAAACCGGGTCAACGGCGCAGCCGCCGTCCATTTCAAACAGTCCGATTGCGGACATTACATACCAGGCGCCCATTTGTCCCTGATCCTCATCACCGGGATAGCCGTCAATCGGAGCCGTGCCGTAATAATTATTCAGTATTTCCCGAACCCATTTTTGAGTAAGCCACGGCTTACCCGAGTAGTTAAACAACCAGGCAGCCTGCATATTCGGTTGATTACTGTGGTTAACAAATTCACTGACAAATTTTGGTCGTGATTTTTCAAACCCTTCATTCAAGCGCCGATTAAATTCGTTTTTCCCCAGTAATCGGATTAATCCTTGCACATCATGAGGAATAAACCAGGTATATTGCCAGGCGTTACCCTCAATATAATAACGATTGCCGAAATTATCCTCTTTTCCACGAGCTTTTGTAACCGGAACAAAATCTTCAATCCAGGCGCCGCTTTCATGTCGGGGACGGATATATTGACTTTGCGGATCGAAAACATTTCGATAGTTTTGGCTGCGTGTGGAAAAATATTTATAATCGTCTTTTTTTTTCAAAGCCAGCGCCA
This sequence comes from uncultured Calditrichaceae bacterium, assembly GCA_964424545.1. Taxonomy (GTDB): domain Bacteria; phylum Calditrichota; class Calditrichia; order Calditrichales; family Calditrichaceae; genus JAUVIB01. Next base: position 766 of record CAYRJN010000250.1, on the reverse strand, counting down.
TTTGCGAGACACACCAGTCGTCGTAGGCATATTCCAAAGTGTTGGAAACCGGTCCACGTTCATCGGGGACAAATCCTTTGTCCATATAAGATTGTAAATTATGATTACCCGCAAATCCACCGCATTCATGGGGCACGCCCGGAGCCGTTTGGATTTTTTTCATTGCCTTGTAAGCTTTTTGTTCATCGTAATGGCGGATCCCTTTTTGATAAGCGTTTACTATCAGGGCAATTTCGTGGGACGCAACCATTATGCCTGAGTATTCTATTCCGGCTGGTCCTTTGGATAACCAGCCGCCGCGGTCATATATTTCCAATTGTGATTTAACCCATTTGTTGGCAATATCGGGCGTAACCAAAGACCAAAGTTGGTTGAGATTCCAAAAAGTATTCCAAAAAGCGTCGCAGCCGTAAACAGGCGACTCGGGATCGGGAAGTTGACGTACTTTTTCGCACATATCGACATATTTGCCGTTAACATCGCTGTAAATGGTTCGGGAGCAATATGATCGGTAAAAATTGGTATAAAATTTTAATTTATCGGTTTCCAAGCCTCCTTCAACCTCGATTTTTTTTAACAGCCTATTCCATGTGTTTCTTGCGGCTATATGGACGGCATCAAAATCCCAATTGTAATCGCCGAGTTCGGTCTCCATATTTAAACGCGCTTGATCAATGCTTACATAGGAAATCGCTCTTTTCAGTAGAAGAATGTGTATTGCTTCAGCTAAAATGGTACTTTCTTAACTTTGTACCTTGACAAGTTC
>CAYRJN010000249.1:0-4882 GCA_964424545.1 uncultured Calditrichaceae bacterium | reverse complement strand
CTCGGGCGACATTGCATAACCCCGACGAGATAATACGTAAAGACATCCGAGAAGGCGATTACGTAATGATTGAAAAGGGCGGCGATATAATACCTAAGGTCTTGTATCCGCTTAAAGAAAAAAGAAGCACCGAGATCGGAGGGATAGTTATTCCCGATAAATGTCCCTCTTGCGGGGAAGCGCTGGTAAAAAACGAGGAAGAAGCCGCTTTGCGCTGTCTGAATAAAAACTGTCCCGAGCAGATAAAACGGAAAATCGAGCATTTTACATCGCGCGGAGCAATGGATATCGAAGGGATGGGAAAAGCGGTTGTAGATATGTTGGTAGACAAAGGATTGCTGCATAATATTGCCGATATATATGATTTAAAGAAAAAGAATGTAGCCGATCTGGAGCGTTTTGCTGAAAAAAGCGCCGATAATCTAATCAAAGCTATTGAAGACAGTAAAAATAGAGAGTTATATCGTTTGATTTTTGGGCTCGGCATTCCTTTTATTGGTGTCACGGCAGCTAAAATACTAAGCGCTCATTATAAAAATCTTAAATCTCTTCTTGGTGTTCGGCTTAAGGACTTAATTTTATTACAGGGAATAGGGGACAAAATGGCCGAAGCGTTAATCGGCTATTTTGCGGAAAGAGAAAACAGGGAGATAATAGAAAGATTAGAAAAGGCCGGCGTTAATTTTGAGGATAAATCATCGCATGACAGGATTGATGATATTTTGAAAAACGCTTCTTTTGTATTAACCGGCGTATTGCCTACAATGAAACGCAGCGAAGCGGCGCAGTTAATAGAGAAATTCGGCGGGAAAGTGGTTTCCGCCGTTTCCAAAAATACCGATTATGTGTTGGCCGGCGATAAAGCCGGATCAAAATTGGAAAAAGCCCGCAAACTCAATATCCCTGTTATCAGCGAGGCGGAGTTTATGGCAATGATTAATAAAACATAGCTCGGTAAAATAATTAATGAAGATAATGGCAAACCTCATGGAGGCGCTATTGTCCGATTTAATAGGACAATCTAAATGCAGAAGACGGAAAGATTAGGATTGCCGTCCTGTCTAAACGGGATCGCGGATGACAGTTGTGATTGATTGCGGAAATGACAGGTTTTGAGAGGATAAACGCCAACGCTTGTCATTTCTTCGAAAGAAGGAATCTAAAATTGTGCGCATTTAAAAGGTATTCTAAAAACAATATAAAAAATGTCTGAAATTTATTATTTTTTGAAATTCCGATACTATAAAATATTAGCGAATAAAGATTTTGTTATGTAGATTATTACACGGCCTGCTTTACCGTCAATTAAACACATCCAAATAGAAAAGCGAGGAAAATCTTGCCAGACAAAAGATTGTTATCCACTGAAGAAAGAAAAAGATTTATTGCCTTAAGACGTGCTTTTAAAAAACCTGTTATCGGTATTACCGGGCTTTTTGGTAAAACCACTACTATCGAAATGCTTAATTCCATTCTTTCAACTCGAGGAAATGTATTACGGTCCAAATCGGGGCAGGGAACATGGAAACATAATATTCAGATTCTGGAAAAAATGGATGACAATTATGATTATGCCGTTTTTGAATTCGACTATCGGCAGGGTAAAAATTTTGCGGAAATTCTACGGCTTATTAAACCGACTATCGGGCTGGTAACCAATATCGGCGATGCGCATTTGAATTATTTGAGTGGTATGTTAAAAGTTGCTTTGAAAAAATCGGAGGTTGTAAAATATCTGGCGCGCAACGGGGTTGCTATTTTAAATAAAGACGATGAAATGTGTTCTTCTCTCAATCGCTTTATCGATACGGAAAACATAATAAAATACGGGCTAAACCATACGGCGGATTATTATTTAAGCGACATTGAACAATTAGGACCCGATGGTATGAAATTTTTAATCAACGGAAAAATAGCGGCTAAAATTCCTATTTACAGCGTTTTGGATGTATATAATTTTTTAGCGGCCTTTTCAATTGCCATGCAGCTTGATTTCAGCGTTGATCAGATTGTGGCCGCTATAGCGGAAAATTATAAACAACCGAAAGGCCGCGGAGCGTTAATTAGAATTAATAATCACTACCTGTTAGACGAAAGTTATCTTGCCACGCCGCGTTCGGTCAGCAAAGCGATTCGCTCTTTGTTAAGTTTTAAAACCTATACCGATAAATTGATTTTTATAACCGGCGATATGAGCGGTTCGGGGACAAATATTGAGGACTCTCATCTAAATATGGGATATTTTATTTCCGCTTTGCCGATTGACCATATTATTTGTGTGGGCAACTATGCTCATTATCTCGGTAGAGGAGCAAAATTAATAAGTAACGATTCCAAGATTGTACATAATGTCCAAAATTTGGATGAGGTTTTGAATATTGTCAAACGAGAGAGTAAAGGCGGTAGCGTAGCTGTTTCCGTTAAGGGGCTTGGTATGACTGCTATTCACCGCATTTCAAAAATTTTGGAAAATTAATTCGTCCAATGTCAAATATTTCGCTGTAAGTCACTTTTTTGTGTTTAAAAACGGAGCTAATCATTGGATTATAATAAGCGAATATATAAGATGATAATGGTAAAAGTATGGTTAGCCTGGCTATTGCTTGTCAATTTGCTATATGCCGAGGCTCCGGCACCTAAGGATAGTCTTTCTACCTATTATTTGAAACTTAAAAATCTGCAGGAGGCAAATGCATCGCTGTTAGTTCCGGATATATTTAAACAAACCGTAAATGAATTTAAAAATGCCAATGAGGCGCTTGAAGATAACGACAGCATAAAATACAAAGGAATAATTTCATTAATAGAAGATAATATTGTGGCGATGGAAGAAATAGTAATTCAATCGCAGACTATTTTTAAGCCGCTTTTTACGACGCGTCAACAAGCAATGCGCCATGGGGCAATGAAAAATGCCGAATCGATTTGGCTGCGGGGAGAACAATTTTTGGCCGAAGCCGTAAAAGCGTTGAATAATGGAAAACGCGATAAGGCCGCAAAATACGCCTCTTTCGCTGTCGACAAATATAAACTGGCCGAATTTCAGTCTCTAAAGCTAAAGTATCTTAGTGATGCAATCATGGCCATTAATAGGGCGAAAAAAATATCAGCTGATAAACGTGCGCCCCGCTCATTCAAGCGGTCGATAAAATATTTACGGGAAGCGGAAACGCTGATTAAAAATGAACCCCGTAATTATGAAAATATTATAAATACAGCCGTAAAAGCAGAGCAAGAGGCCGAAGCCGCCGAATATTATGCGCAAATTATTTTAGAAAATAACGACGATGCGAAAAATTTTGAAAAGATATTAATAGAAAATCACGATCGATTATCGTCATATTACGCTTTGTTAGGGCTTAAAAGCGATTCGTTCCGGAGTACGGAGCGGTTAGATACGGCTGTTTCGCTCGAACTTGAAAAGATGGTTAACGAAAGAAAAATGCTGGCATCGGAAATCAATTCATGCGAAAAACAGCTAAAGGAATTGATGATAAAAATTGACAGTTGCCGACAAAAAGAAATTCGGGATCAGGAATATAAGAAAAAGATTGCCAATATAAAAACACTGTTTAGGGAAGAGAAAGCAGACGTGATAGTAATGGACGGTAATATTACGCTGAGGCTTTTTGATGTAAAGTTTAGTTCGAATAACAGCGTAATTCCGCCGGAATATTTTGGCGTATTTAATAAAGTAATTCAGGCTGTAAAAGAATTTGGAAGTCCAGAACTCATTATTGCCGTTCATACGGATTCCAGAGGCAAGGCTTCAAAAAATAAGCAAATTTCAACAAAACAAGCAGCGGCCGTAAAAGATTTTATAACGCAGAGCATAGAAAATTACAGCGGTATTATCGAAACACAAGGTATGGGTGAAGCTGAACCGATAGCCGACAATTCGACGGCAAAAGGGCGGGCTATGAATCGCAGAATTGACATAATCATTCAAGAACATCGTTTTACAAATTGAATTATGAAGAACAGAGGATAATGAAAACGTATTCCGCAACCGTGCGCCACTTTTTATGGCCCAATTGGATGCTGACAAAACCTGTCTTATTCGGGATTCTGAACACATAATTTTTCAGAATAAAGGTCTGCCCATAGGCAATTTCAACATTTATGAGGTATCCCCTCTGGAAAGCTGGGTGACTGTACCGGAGTGGGATCGTACCGGGCGGGACATCCCCTGCGATGTGCTTATGGGGCGGATTGTGTGGAGGACAAAGAATAGCAATGTGGGAGAATAGAATGAGAAAAATCATAGCGCTGTTATATTTTCCCCTGATTGTATCCGTCTCGGCTCAAGAGATATTTTATTTTGGAATGGGAATGAAAACCTTCCCTGTCTGGTTGAAAAAGGGACAGAATACAATCCTGGTTAAGGCGCTCAATTTATATGATGGCTGGAACTTTGTTCTAAAAATGACTGACGTAGATCATACTTTGACGTTTTAGTGATTATACATTAATTATTTTAAACATAAAAAGGAAAATAAGATGAAAAAAAAATTAAATCTATTGCTATTATTTTTTACACTAACTATTTCATGTGTAAAAAACAATTCGCCGGAGACCATTGATCTCACAACGAATTGGAAATTTGCACCCGATGAAAAAAATATTGGTATGTCAGAGAAATGGTATGCTGTTGATTTTAATGATGCTCAATGGAACACTATTGATGCAGGAAAATCATGGGAAGTGCAAGGGTATCCGGATTTAGACGGTTACGGCTGGTATCGAAAAGTCGTTAAAATACCTGCCGACTGGGAAGGTAAAGAAGTATGGATAAACTTCAGTGGTGTAAATGATAGTTACAGGCTGTTTATAAATGGTAAACTTTTAACTTCGTTTGGCGATGCCGAAAACACAATATATA
>CAYRJN010000248.1:0-4948 GCA_964424545.1 uncultured Calditrichaceae bacterium | reverse complement strand
ATGATGGGCGGTAACCCCGGATTTGAAATGATGATGGATTCGCTGTTTACGCAAAGCTCTGAGATTCTCGGAGAAGATACGGAAGATATCGTCGGACGCATCGGGCAGTATGCTCACGGTAATGAGCCCAGTCATCATGTCGCTTATCTTTATGATTTTATCGGCAGGAATGCTAAAACAGAGTATTGGGTAAATAAGATCATCGATTCTCTTTATACGGACGCGCCGGACGGCTTATACGGCAACGACGACTGCGGTCAGATGTCCGCCTGGTATGTGTTCAGCGCCATCGGTTTTTACCCCGTTAATCCTTTAGACGGTCGTTATTATTTCGGCTCGCCGCAGTTTGAGCGGGCGGCGTTGTCTTTACCCAATGGAAAAATCTTTATCGTTATTGCCCACAATGTTTCCGAAGATAATATTCTTATTCATTCAAAAAAATTAAACGGCAAAACGCTGCATCGTTCGTACATAACGTATAAAGAATTGATGAACGGAGGTGTATTGGAATTTGATATGAGCGATTCGGCGAAAGAATAATTTATTGTATCGGGAGTTCAAAAAAATAGCATTTTTGGGGTATTTTCGTTATTTTTTTTGTGAGATTTTCAATATCGTCAGTTCATAAATTGTAAATATTCTACATAGACGAAATTTTAGATTTTTTCTTTTGAAGAATTACGGTTATGCCGCTTATAGCGCAAGGATATACTGAACTATATCGGGAGGGGTCAATGGAAAATATTGAGCAATTATCATTTCGCTATGTTTTAAACCGATGTCCACGTGTCAAGCATGAGGGGTGATATGAGTTTGATTAGAGGGTTAAATTAATCATGTAACATCAACGATACTTAATTTCATCTAAATTGGCCGATTCCAACTCTGTTTCCTATCGATAGGATTATATTGGGGGGGGAACGGCTGATTGCAAGCTATTCATTTGCTGTAATCAATTTGCCAAACGATTGTTTTATAGTTAAGGTTAAAAATTATGAAAAAGAAGATTATTTTTTTGGTTATCTTAGTGCAGGCGTTGTTTATAATCGCTCTTGCTTCGTTATTTTCGGTTACGGATAAAATGTATTTTGTTTTTGCACTGGCAGCTATCCTCCAGTTTGCGTTGTTACAAAAAAAACTAACGCGTTACTTTCTGTGGTTTACCCTTCTTTACGCTGTGATTGTTATTCTTATTTTTATGCAGGGACAGCCGTTCGCCGCCTATCTTTCGGTGTTGTTATGGTTTTTCTGGATTGCCCTTTTTAACTTTTTGATTTATAATATGCTGCAAACGGATCAATATAAAAAGTTATATTTCGGTTCCTTTATTTTGTGGATTATTGCCTTCGGGGCGATTTATGCGGGAATGCAATTTATAAATATTCTGGTATTGAAAAGTGAATTAATGCCGGCAAAACGCGATATCGCGCCGTTTTTTATGGGGCGTATGAAGTTGGGGATTATAATGGGAATCGCTTTGGGGCTGGGTTATGATATTATGCAATTAGGTTTCAGACTTTTTTCAAACGGACACAAAGACGCTTAAATTTTGTATAAGTAAAATGGCAAATAATTTCTTTGTTTTTGAATTTTAGAATATTATTTCTTACATTAGAATATAATTTTTAAGCGAGGGAAATTTATGTCATATCACAATATAAAAATTGAGATCGAAAATCGCGTAGGCATCATCTATATTAATCGTCCGAAAAAACTAAATGCTTTGAATCTTGCCGTATTTGCGGAATTAGAGAGAGCGTTGAGCGAAATGAGAGAAGATGAAAATATAAAAGGTCTGTTTATAACGGGTGCGGGAGATAAGGCCTTTGTCGCGGGCGCCGATATATTTGAGATACAAAATTTGGATTTACACAGCGGAATTGAATTTTCAAAACTCGGACAAAAAGTTTTTAATATGATTGAGAATCTCGGCAAACCCGTTATCGCTTTGGTGAATGGTTTCGCTCTTGGCGGAGGTTGCGAGTTGGCGCTATCCTGTCATATTCGTATCGCCTCGGAGAACGCAAAATTCGGCCAGCCCGAAGTAAATCTCGGCCTTATTCCTGGCTATGGAGGCACTCAGCGTTTACCGCGTCTGGCCGGCCGGGGTAAAGCGCTGGAGATGCTCTTGACCGGAGACATGATTGACGCCGACGAAGCTTTGCGCATCGGTCTTGTAAATCGCGTTGTTTCTGAGGACTCTTTATGGAAAGAGGGTTGGAAAATGATGGATAAAATTTTATCCAAAGCGCCGCTTGCCGTTAAGGCCGTGCTGGAATCGGTGCATCACGGTTTTAATACGACGCTTGAAGAAGGTCTGTTTGTGGAAGCCAATCATTTCGGTATGTGCTGCGCCAGCGAAGATATGAAGGAAGGAACCACCGCTTTCCTCGATAAACGTAAAGCAACCTTTCATGGAAAATAAAAATTGAATCTCCCCGAACCGATAATTTTAATTTACGGAAAAGAAGAAAAGCGCCTTCAACGGTTAAAAAGTAAATTTACCGACAAGGGAACGGAAATTTCTGTCTGTAGCCGGAATGACGAATTGCGTGACCATTTGGGGCGAGACGTTTATGACCTCATTTTTTTATTGTGTAAAAAAAGCAGAGAGGATATATGTGATTTTGTCCGTTTTGCGCGAGAAAACAATCCGGTTTCTTCTATTTGTGTAATCGGTGAATTCAGCGATATGGATAATTGCGATCCCGATTACCTTCTCTCCTATTCTGATATCGATAATGAGCGGTATTTTTCCTGCATTTATAATCATGCCCGGCATAAGAAAAACCAAGCGGAACTCTCGGCCATGTTGATTCATGATCTGCGATCTCCTTTGCAAAGTTTAATGAGTTATCTCGAATTGATTGAGAATGAAGTTTTTGGCGAGATAAATGACGGCCAGCATAAAATGATTTCTCATGCGCTCTCTTTAAGCGAAGATATGCAGGGGTTATTGGAAGAGTTAAGCAAAATATATCAATATGAGCAGAAAAGTTTTGTTTTTGCTATGGAAAAAACGCCATTGAAATCGTTGCTCGATATGGTTCTGCCGGCTTTATGGGTTCTTGCCGATAAAAAAAATATAAAATTTAATCCGCAAATAATCAATGATTTGCCTGTTGTAAATATTGATTCCCAAGCCATTTATAGGGTTTTGATCAACCTTGTCTCCAACGCTATAAATCACAGTCCGGAAAACAGTATTGTTCGTCTCAATGTACAATTAATAGAAAAAAACGGAGAGCCTTCGTTTGTTCAGTTTAAAGTGATTGATTCGGGGAAGGGAATCGATGCGCGAGAGATAAATTATATATTCAATAAATTTTACAGAGTGAAAGACGACAATGTTAAAAAAGGCGGCTATGGATTGGGATTATATATTTCCAGATTAATTATAGAGGCGCATAAGGGAAGCATTAACGCTTATAATAACCGTGAAGGCGGCATGACCTTTTATTTTACGCTGCCGATTGTCGATCGGGAAAAAGAAAACAGCCCTGCAAATTGATGAAAAAGAGGGATGTTCCTCGTCAAGTTTTTATTGTCCGATTTAGTCGGATAATCTAAGTGTGCCTTGTGAAAAATAGTTGAAATTTATAAAATGAAAAGATTGCGGATATTTCAATAAGAATACTAAGAATGTTTGAAACTTATTGTTTTATTGAAATTCAGATACTTTAAAATTATGCTTGGCTGTAATTAAAAAATATTGGGAATTATTCACAACATATCATACAAATAATTAGATTAAGACGGAGGGAGAAATGAAGAAAGTACTTTTGACCATTCTTGGCGTTTTTGTCGTATTAATCATTGTCGGCGTTGTTTGGATATATATGAACAAAGAGAAAATCACAAATTTTGCCGTAGAAAAAGGTTTTACGGCCATGGAATCGGCTGTTCTTCAAAACAGTCCGTCTAATATTTCCGAAGATGAAGTTAAAAAAGTATTCGAAGAGACCGTGGCAAAAATTAAATCGGGCGACTTTGACAAGGAGAAAATGAAGACGATCGCCACCACCTTCCAGACTTCTTTTCAAGATCAAAAATTGGACTCGACGGAGGTTGTTTTAATTATTAAAGAATTAAAAGATTTTGTAGAAGAGTAACGACGAATAGACGGGAAGTAAGAGAGTGCAAACCTTATGGCTGTCGGCTTTTTGCTTCCCGATTTTTGCGGAAAGGTTCTAATCTTTTTGCTATGGACGACGAATTGCGCGGCAGCGGGCGTATGGTTAAAAAAAGCGCAAACATTTATGAAAAATGAAAAATTTCCATTCTCAATTCGAAATCAACGGACATGAGATTTGCAGACATAAGCGCCTAATAGTCTTCATCGTCCCAATCGTCATCCAATAATTCATCTTCCCAATCATCTTCTTTGTTGCTGATAGAATCGAGAATATTATTAATATTTTTTCGGATATCCGTCAACAGTATATAAAGTTTATCCGTGGGCAATCCTGAAAAATCGCGATTTTCTAATTCTGTTCTTAATCTTTTATGCAGCTTAGCGTAATATTCAAGTTCCGAAATATGTGAAAGATCGTATTCCTCGATAATATTAAGCGTCTGTTCGGTTTTTAGTCGGATGATTTCATCAAAAAGTTCATCATACCATTTGCTAAGTTGCGCCACCGGTATATTCATTTCTTTTGCGATGGTGTAAACGTTTTTACGTTCCAATGCGACTTTTTCAATAAATTCCCGCTGTTTGTTATCCAAGAGCATGACGCCTCCCAAGTTATGTTAAGAGTAATTTTACGGCCATTAATATAATTGAAACGATAAGGACAATACGTATCAGTTTATCACCTTTCTTTATGGAAAGTTTAGCGCCAACCCATGCGCCAAGCGCATTCCCCACTGCCAACATTATACCGAGAAGCCAATTAATATTTTTGCTGAAGATGAAAATAAGCAGAGCAGGAATAGTATAAATAAG
>CAYRJN010000247.1:0-4962 GCA_964424545.1 uncultured Calditrichaceae bacterium | reverse complement strand
TCGATTAAAACGGATGAAATCGAAAAACGCATAAATTACAAGTTTCAAAATAAAACATTACTTACTCTTGCATTTAAACATAAATCTTATCTGAATCTATCCCAGGAAAAATCATATTATTCAAACGAACGATTGGAGTTTTTGGGAGACGCTGTCTTGGATTTAATCGTGACCGAATATCTTTATAAAAAATTTCCAAAAGAAAATGAAGGTATTCTTTCAAAAAAAAAGTCGGTATTGGTTTCCAGATCCGTTCTCGGCAAAATAATTCAAAACTTGTTTCTTGGTCAGTTCCTTCTATTAGATAAGGGGGAAGAAAAAACAGGCGGAAAAAACCGCCATTCGAATCTTGCAAATTTATTTGAATCTATCCTTGGAGCTGTCTATCTTGACGGCGGATTTGAAAAAGCCCGAGAATTTGTTAAGAAATTTCTGTTACAAAAAAGCGATGACTATTTATCAAAAGAAACGTATCAAAATTTTAAATCGGACTTACTGGAATACGCTCAAGGAAAACGCTGGGGAGCGCCCTTGTACAGGGTTATAAATGAGACGGGGCCGGATCATAATAAAATATTTCATGTTGAGGTTACCGTTAACAATCGCTGGAAAGCAAAAGGAAGCGGCGCCAGTAAAAAGAAAGCGGAACAGGAAGCCGCTAAAAAACTGATCCGTTTTATTCATTCCGAAAAAAATAAATAGCGCCGTAAAGAACATAGTTTCGTAAAGGGAATAATGAAAAAAGTGCGGGCAGAATCGTCAACGCGTTATTCCCCGATGAATTGGGCAATCAAAAATTGTATGTATACAAAAATATTCCAATAATAATGTTTAAAATGTTCTAAATAGGTTGGTTTTTGAAATCCCGATACTATTATGTAGTGCAAAATGATGAGAGGAAAATGTATTTTGTCTTCTTGCGCTTGCGAAGAAATATCATAGCTGTTGATGATCGACACTTTTGCTTTTACTGCGGACCAAAAGAGTTCTCTGACAGCTTGTCGTTCCGGACGAAGATAGAGAAATCTGTGCGAAGCGATTAACTATTTTAATACTGATGGAACAAAAAGCGCCGCAAATGTGTAAAATGCTGTATATCCTTATAATTTTTTCTAACGTCAACATTTTTTGGGAATTATCAATATGAAAAAAATATTGCTGCTATTCTCACTTTTCACTCTATTATTTTCCGATACTGGCAACGATTGGCAAACCATATCTTCTATGAATGATATTAATGATATTGCAGTGATGCAGGGGTTAAATTTTTATGCAACCGACGGGGGTGTTTTTATTACGGATGTATTAGGTGATAATATTCGTAAAATCAATAACTTAGACGGATTATCGTCTCTTCCTATCAATAGAATTGTTTATGATAATTATAACAATGTTATTTTGGGAAGCGATCGGGGGATGATTGATCTTTATAATATAAAATCCTCTGAATTTTCTTATTTATACGAATTGCAAGGCAAACGAATATATGATATGGTTTTTTATCAAGATAGTTTATGGGTAACGGCTGCCAAAGGCTTAGGACTTTTTGTATATTTAAGCGGGCAATATCATTTTATTGATTATTATGTAAATTTTCCTGTGATGCCGGAACGTCTCTATGCCGTACGGCAGTTTCAAAACAGAATTTGGGTTGCAACGGATAAAGGGCTGCTGTCCGCGCCTTCCGATGCAGGAAAATACACTTTAAACGATCCGCAAAACTGGATGCTGCATACGACATCTTCCGGCTTGTCGAATAATAATATTTTGGAATTATCCGTATTTAATAATGAGCTGTGGATAGGTACGGCGACCGGAATATCCGTTATAGACGAATCTTTAAATATCCGAATCGAGAATAACTGGGGCGCGCTTCCTGCCGATTATATCGTTTCTACGGGACAGGATAATAAATTTGTAGCCTCCGGACGTGCGTTATATATCTTTACTCCTACGCAAGGTAAAACGCTATCTATGCAGTTTGACTCCGATATAAGCGCGCTTACTACGGATAATAACGGTGAGATATGGGTCGGTTTACAAAAAAACGGTTATTATCATAGCGGTTGGGATAAGCCGCGACGTGTGGACGGCTTAAATTCCAATTTGGCTCGTTATATAATCAAAGACCGGCGAGGACGGATATGGAGCAGTACGGGAAAATATAAAACGACGCCTAATGAAGGCTTTTCCATTCAAGAAAACGGCGTTTGGAAAAGTATTGATTTCGGCGGGGAATATTGGAGTGATCTTGGCAACAGCGATGTATTCTTTGAAGACCATATCGGGAATATATATATAGGCACATGGGGCGGCGGATTAATAATTTTACCCGAGGATGAAAGCGATTTTATTTATTTACATAATTATACTAATTCCGGCTATCTGTATCTGACGACGGTTGATTCAGTCGTTACGCAATTGATTCCGGCCAACGATGAAAATCAGCGCGGTTTTTTTGACGGAGCGGAAGGAACGGACGATTATGAAGTAATCGGAGCCATAAACGAGGATGTAAACGGTAATGTTTGGTTTGCCAATTTTAATGCGTCCAATAAAAAATATCTTGCCGTTGCGCCGCATGACGAAAGCGGAATGATAAGTCTGGATAAAGAAAAATGGCAGTATTTCGGAAACAATGATATTCTAAGCGTAATTAAATTCGGAGCGATAAATAGTATCGAATTTGACGATTTAAGCAGAGTGTGGATTGGGACACAGCAAGACGGCCTTTATGTTTTTGATTATAATAACACGTTATACGATAAAAGCGACGATATCGTTTATCATCTTGGTATTAATGAAAATTTATTCAGCGTAGATATTTTATCTTTAGCTTATGATAAAAACGGTATTATGTGGATTGGCACTAAAGGCGGCCTAAACTCCATTGATATTTACAGCGTTTCCAATCAATCACAAATTTTAGCCTATAAACATATCGGAGACGAGGAGGGAAATAACGGCCCTTTGAGTAACTGGATTAATCAGGTTCGGGTAGATGCGTTTAATAATAAATGGGTGGCGACGTCAAAAGGGTTAAGTATTTTGCCCGACAGTAAAAGTCCTTGGCAGCAAAATGCTTGGACGGGTTATACGACGCGCAACAGCGGTCTGGTAAATGATAATATTCAGTCTGTTTTTATTGATAATATTTCAGGCGATACAAATATCGGTACGGAAAACGGTATATCCGTTTATCGCGGCGCTTACAGCGAGCTGAAATCGAATTATAGCACCATTGCCGCGGGACCGAACCCCTTCCATCCGATTAGAGGAAAAGACTTTATTATTAAAAACCTAATGGTGAATTCCATTGTTAAGATCTATACCTTAAACGGTAAATTGATAAAAACATTGACGGTTGAGAATAATGATATAAGCGGCGGACGAGCCGTATGGAATGGATATGATGATGCCGGTCATCCGGTATCCAGCGGCGTTTATTATTATCTTGCTTATACAAACGAAGGCGATTCCGTTAGCGGCAAAATTGCGCTTATAAGGGAGAATTAAAATATCGTTGCTTGATGATCCGAAAAAATGAAGGCCGAATAATCCGTTAAACTTTTTATAGTATCCGCTACCTGTTTATCCGGCGTTTTTTGTTAATGCCAGTAGCTGGTTTTAAATACCCGTTTTTTTTGCCTTAATTCGAATAAATTATTAAATTAAAAAATCGATAATTTAATAAAGAAGGAATATTTGTGGATAGTAAACTAATTATTTTTCTTATTATTAGCTTCCGAGTATTAATAGCTCAAACTACAGACCCCCTCCCCAGCTTAATGAACGATGTCGATCGCGAAAGCCCCAAGTATAAAACATCAATGGAACGATATTATAAAACGCGTTCCATGTTGAGAACCGTCGCTCCGCAAATATTGGAGAAGGAGTTGGAAGACGCGCAATATATTGTCGGTCCCGGTGATAAGTTTAAGCTCTACGTTTACGGCGATCTTGAACTCTCTTTGGATTTCACCGTATTGCCGGAAGGGCAAGTGTACATCCCTTCCATCGGGAAAATTCATCTCAGCGGTATAACCTTAAAAGAGGCCAAAGCGCGCGTTCTTGAAAAGGCAAAAAACTATTATCTAAATGCCGAATTATCGGTTAATCTGATATCTTTAAGAAAATTTAGAGTTTATCTGGTGGGAGAAGTGAAGCGGCCCGGAACCTATTTTGTTCAAGGTTCTAACCGTGTTTCCGATATTCTAGAATTGGCCGGCGGCGTAAAGGATTGGGCGGATTTAACGAATGTGGAAATAAAGCATAGCGATGGCGAGTCTGAAGTTATTGACATAATGAAATATTACCGTTTTGCCATAAAGAAGCAGAATCCGTTTCTTAAAGGGGGAGATCTTATTTTTGTTCATGATTTAGATCTAAAAAAGCCTTATGTGGTTGTGGATAGTAGAATCGAAAAAATGTTAGAAACCACTAGGACGGTTAGAAATAATAGAAGAATATACAGATTGTTAGAGAATGAAACTATCACTTCTTTTCTTGATCGTATATCGGCTTTTAACTCTGAAACAGATCTAAGTAAAATAACTTTAATTAGAGATTCCGTAGAAAATGTTATGGATTTTATGAATGATTATTCTAAGTTTGAAAAATTTGCACTAAGGAATAAAGATGTCATAATTGTGCCAACTTTTTTAAGCGTAGTAAATGTACAAGGCGAGGTTCTGAATCCGGGAGCGTATAGGTTTGAAGTTAATCTTACGGCCAACGACTACATCAGCAAAGCCGGAATTATTGAGAAATCGAAGCCTGGTGAAGATGTTATTATAATACGCAAAGATACCGGAGAAGTTTTAAAAGGCTCCGAGACTATTGTCTATAAAGGCGATACAATTATTGTCCCTCGTAAAACGCGCGAAGATATCAGGGATTATATTTTAATCCTTGTACCTGTATTAACAATGGGATTATCGTTGTTAACTCTGATTAATTCTA
>CAYRJN010000246.1:0-4999 GCA_964424545.1 uncultured Calditrichaceae bacterium | reverse complement strand
CAAAATCGTTCATCGCGATCTTAAACCCAATAATATTATGCTGACCAAAGACAATATCGTAAAAATCACGGATTTTGGCCTGGCCAAGATACAAAGCGATATCATTAATACGATGACCGTAACGGGCGGCGGAACATTATATTATATGCCGCCCGAACAGATTAAAGATTTTTCTGCCACCAATGAAAAAAGCGATATCTACTCCATCGGTATGAGCTTGTTTGAAATGGTTACCGGAAAGGTCCCTTTTGAAAACATCGATTCCGATTTTGATATTAGAGAAACCATCATCCATAAAGAGTTAAACAAACCCTCTCTTTATAAACCCGATATTCCCGAAATGCTGGAAAATATCATCTTAAAAGCCATTGCAAAAAACCCATACGATCGCTATCAATCTGCGGAGGAAATGCTGCAAGATTTGCTTTCGTTTGAATCTACTTTGCAAAAAGGAAATTTATTATCTAATGATTCCGAAAATAATAAGGATGATAAAATAAAAACCGAGGCGGAAGCATTAAGCTCTTTTGGAAATAAAAAAAATTTTTCCGCTGCAAAAATTATATTGGCAATTGCTGTTCTATTTATAATGATCATTACGGGACTTTATTTAATGAATAGATTTTTCACAACTGGCCCGCCAAATGATCATTCCCTTGAATTATCTGTTTCAACCAACCCGCAGGGAGCGCAACTGCTGATAAACGGCAATATTATTGGAAAAACGCCTTTACCGTCCATTCCCGTCAAAGAGGGGCAACAATACCGTCTGCTCATCTCTAAAGAAGGATATGACAAAATCGATACTCTGTTGAATATCAATCATAACGGAAATAGTCATATCTCGTTTTTTTTAACTCCAGACAAGATTGTTACGAATAAAAAGCCCGTTAAACCGATAATCGAAAAAAGGAAGGCTTCTCCGCCGCCGATACTCAATAATTTTGCTTCACTTTCTTTAATTTCTTCTCCTTCGGGAGCGGAAGTAACTATAAACGGAGAATTAAAAGGTCGTACGCCTTTGCAAATCAATGGCCTTTCGGAAGGAGACTATGAAATATCTTTTAACGTTGAAGGTTATAAGTTATATCGCGAAAATATTAATTTGGCAAAAGGTAAACAAAAAACAATCGAAACGACTCTTATTCCATTAACAGGCAGACTGACAATTAACACCGCTCCGCCCGGAGCCGAAATTCGTATTGACAACAAACAACTCACCGCCCATTCTCCCGCATCCATTAACGGCCTTACCGCTGGAAAGCACACTATTGCCGTTACAAAAAACGGTTTTACTTCTTACATTGCCGATATAACCATTGCGCCTGATAAAACAAAATTCATAGACATCATGCTGAATCCCGCTTTTGGCAAACTAAGTATTTTAGTGAAACCCTGGGGTTCCATATATATAGATAATAAATTAAAGAAAGAATCGGCAAGTTTTGTCAATCAATTTGAACTCCCGGCTGGAAAACATAAAGTAAAAATCATTCATCCGAGTCTCGGATATTGGCAGGATGCGGTTACAATAAAGTATGATAAAACAGAAAAAATCAATATCGATTTTAATAAAAAATATAAAATCAATATCAGCGCAGAAGATAAAAACGGAAAGCCCGTTTACGGAAATATTATAATTGACGGCAGAGACAGCGGTGAAATCACACCCAAACAGATCGAATTAAATTCAGGCGTTCACCATATCATCGTTAGGAAAGAAGGTTATGTCACCGCCAACGGTGAAAGGGAGGTTTTGATTAAAAACCATTACAAAGGGCCGCTTATGTTTATTCTAACGCCGATTGCTTCAGGGCTTTAAATTTGTAAAGTTTAATAATTTTTTTTATATTCTCGTACTTAATAATCTATTATTATTTAATTTAAAATATGAAAATTTATAAAGAGATGAAAAAAAATATTTCTGCTTTGGCAATCATTCAGCTTATTCTTGCTCTTTTTTTAACGCAAACCTATCTACCGCTGCTAAATGCCAACAACGGCTTATTTGCGAAAGAAAAGCTATCATGCGCAAAAATACTCGACAAAGCCGAAGAATTTTATTATAACGCCGAGTTCAATAAAGCCGTCGACCTCATCCGTCAATGTTTTAAAGAGCCCCAGTTGACAAGAAACAACAAATTACGGGCATATCGCCTGTTAACTCGTATTTTTCTTGCAAAAAACGAAAACGATAAAGCCGAAAAGATCGCTCGTAAAATGCTTCAAGCAGATCCCGCTTATACGCCGACAATAGAAAGAGAGAAACCGGATTATATAAAACTAATTAATGATTTAAAAAGCGAACTAACGCCAAAAACCACCGTAACCGAGCCCCCTAAGAAAAGCTCAAAAAAATGGATATGGATCGGCGCAGGGGCGGCTGTTGTTCTTGGCACAACAGCAATTATTTTAAGCGGCGGCAATAAGGATACGCAAAACAATAAGCTCCCCGATCCCCCGCAATTCCCTGCAAATTAGCAAATAAAAGAGGCTTATGAGAAAATTTTTACCGTTTATAATATTCTTAACTTTCGTAAGTTTTACACGATCTCAAACAAATATTCCCGCGGGAACAATCGACGGAGACACGTGGAAAAAGGAGAACGCCCCTTATTACGTCAACGGAGATCTTTCAATTATCGATCTATCTATAGAACCCGGCGTTTCCGTATTATTTTCCGGTGATTTCAAATTTGAAGTGAGCGGTAAATTAACAGCCGAAGGTTTTTATAACGACTCAATTTATTTCCGTCTTGCCGACGGCTATAACGGGAGATGGGAAGGTATAAGTTTTATTAGCGGATCCGATTCATCTCTTTTAAAATATTGTAATATCGAAAAAGGTGTTAATCAGGGTATTTCAATAGAAGACGCTAATCCGCAAATTTCCAATTGCCGTATCAGCAATAATGACGGAAACGGTTTAAAACTCAGTAATACAACAATAACGTTATCCAGTTGCCGCATTGGAAATAATGGTATTTACGGACTTTATCTTAATAACGTTCGCCTCAAAATACACAATTCAATTATAGCTAAGAATACGCAAGACGGTTTTTATTCAATCAACGGAAACGACTCGCTCGGTATTAATAATTGCGTTATTGCCGATAATAAAGGAAGCGGTGTTTTCTCTTTAAGCGGTACGTTAGTCATTAAGAATTCTATACTCGATAACGTTAACCTCGATATCGACGCCGGTTCGGCCGATGTTTCCTATTCCAATATTTTAGACGGATACACGGGCAACGGCAATATCAGCATTAATCCGCAGTTTATTGATCGAAGCGATTATCAATTATCGGGAAATTCGCCTTGTATTGATGCCGGCAATCCGGCGGCAGAATATGCCGATATCTATTTTCCCCCGTCTCAGGGCGGCGTTCGTAATGATATGGGAATATACGGAGGACCCGGCGCCGGAGACAGTTATCCCCCAATTTTCGCTTTAAACGATAATTTTGATTTTGGCAATGTGCCTGTCGACAGTAGCGCAACGGCTATAATAAAAATTATAAATTACCGTGATACGAATATTGTCATTTCCGGAATTGAATTATTAAACGATGTGTTTTTTACCGATATTACGGATTTTGTTGCAGCGCCCGGCGACACCTTTGATCTTCCGATAACGTTTGAACCTTCTCGCAGCGGTTCGTTTAGCGGCGATATTAAACTTAGCAGCAAGAGTCACGGTGATTTTTTTGTTAAAATCGGCGGCACGGGCGTAGTGCCGGACATTGATATCCCGCTGGTAGAAATAAATTACTCGACGGTCAATCTCGGTGGCTCGGATTCGAGCAAAATAACCATAATCAACCGCGGCTATGATACGCTTCGAATCTCCCGAATATCCACAACTAACAGCGTTTTTTACTCGAATATTTCCAATTTGAATATAGCGCCGAGATCGACAAGCGACAGCTTGAGCATCACTTTTAAACCCGATTCAGCCAAATCCTATATCGACTCCTTGATATTAATCAGCAATGACCCCGATGAAGGACAGCTTGAAATTGCATTAAAAGGCAGCGGACACGGTCCGGTGATAGCCCTTAATAAAGATACATTAAATTTCGAAGCAATTTCTTTAATTCCCGATACTTCTCTTGCTTTAATTATATCCAACCTTGGCGATGATACTTTAAAAATATTAAACATTGGAATTGAACAGAGCGATACGCTTTTTACTATTATTGAAAATAATATCCCGGAAAATATTAATCCAGGCGAAAATATTATTATTCATATACGCTATAAAGCGCTCAATTACGGGCATGAATTCGGAAATTTAAAAATAACCAGCGACGATTCGCTTCGAAATATTAAAACGCTCTTTTTATCGGGACCGGGACTTATGCCCAAGATGGTAATTCCGCAAAATTCATTAGCCTTCGCTGAAGCGGATTTCGATGAAGCGCAAACGGATAGTTTCTATATTTACAACTACGGCGACGGTATCTTAGCGATAGACTCATTAAAAATTTTCGGTGAACAACAAACAGCCTTTAACCTTATCAATAATGAGTCATCGCCTTTACAGATCGATGCCGGAGATTCTTTGCTTATAAAAGTACGATTTCACCCGTTCGTCGCGGACACCAATAAGGCCGTCTTATCCGTTTTTGGACAAGATCGTAATAATGTATCGGATACATTATTCCTCTCCGGAATAGGAATTGCCGGACAATTACAACTATCCAACTCAAAAATTGATTTCGGCGGTATTAGTCTTGACAGCCTTGCCGGGAATTTTTTAATAATTTCCAATTCGGGCAAAGGTAAACTTCAAATCGACAGCCTTAGCATAAGCGGTATTAATGAGAACGCTTTCGAATTGAAATCGCCGGATGTAAAAGACGTTATTATCGAGCCGGATAGTTCCCTATTAATTAATATTGCTTTTTCTCCGACCGTACATGATTCAAATAATGCGCAATTATATATCTTCGCTAAATCGTTCACTGCGATCAAAGATTCGATTCGTTTGCTAGGA
>CAYRJN010000245.1:0-5015 GCA_964424545.1 uncultured Calditrichaceae bacterium | reverse complement strand
GGCCTTTCGCAGCGTATCAATCACTATCCGGCTGAATTAAGCGCCGGCGAAAAACAGCGCACAGCCATTGCCAGGGCCATTATCAATAAACCGCAACTGATACTCGCCGACGAACCGACCGGCAACCTTGATCCTGAAAACGCCGAACAGGCCTTTAAAATACTATCTGATTTCCATAAACAGGGCGGTACGGTTCTCGTTGTTACCCACGGCCGTGATGCCGACCGTTACGCCGATCGTATCATTTCTCTGTCGCATGGAAAAATCGTTAACAAATAGTTGATTTTATCCCATCATTTAATTACGGAAAGAAGTTGAAATGAAAAACATTAAATTTTTGACTATCGCTCTGTTTATAGTTGTTGCGGCCTGTTCTAAGCGTAATGATACTCCGAAGTTTATTCCGGCGAATAACGACAATCTCGAATACATGGGACGCGTTACTCATACCGATTCCGTTTCCGAATTATACTGGTCGGGCTCTTCGGTTGCCATAAAATTTAAAGGCGTCGGAATCAAAGCTTTGATAAAAGACGAAAAGGGAAATAATTATTTCAATATCATTATAGACGGTGATAGCATCGTTTTGCTACATCCTGATTCTACAAAAAAAATGTATATTTTAGCATCCGGCCTGCCTTTAGATACTCATACGGTTCAACTCTTTAAGCGCACCGAATGGACGCAAGGTAAAACATCTTTTTACGGATTCCAACTTAATGGCGCAGCGCAAGTTTTTAAACTTCCTCATAGAAAAAAAATGATCGAATTTTACGGCAATTCCATAACCGCCGGATATGCCGTGGAAGATTATTCAGGCAAGGATCGTCCCGATTCTATCTATACCGATAATTACAATAGTTATGCGGCTATGACGGCGCGCCATTTTAAAGCGAATTATTCCTGTATTGCCCGTAGCGGTATCGGCATTACCATTAGCTGGTTTCCGCAAATCATGAAAGAGATGTATTACCGTTTAAATCCCGCCGATTCCACAAGTCAATGGGATTTTTCCAAATTACAACCCGATATTGTCGTTATTAATCTATTCCAGAATGACTCCTGGTTGACTGAGCGGCCGCAATTTGAAGAATTCATACATCGTTTCGGAACAAAAAAACCCGATAGTAAATTTATCATCACAGAATATCGCAAATTTGTAAAAACAATACGGAAAAAATATCCGAAAGCGGCCATCATTTGTATGCTGGGCAATATGGATATTACCAGAAAAGGTTCTGTATGGCCGCAATATGTAACAAATGCGGTTAAATCGTTAAATGATAAAAATATTTACACTTTATTTGTTCCGTATAAAAACTCTTCGGGTCATCCAAGGGTTGAAGAACAAAAAATAATGGCTGATAGTTTGATCTCTTTTATTAATAGAAATAAGTTGTGGGGAAAATAATATTATTCGAATCCTATTGAAATATATTATCCCGTTAATCGTTATTTTATCCTTCAATGACGGTCTCGCGTGTAAATATACGGTGCGCGATATCGGTTTTACCGATCTCGGAAAAACAGAGTATGATCTGTATTTATTGATAAATAATAAGACATCAATCGAAATGATTTCCGCATTTGAAAAACTTTCTTACGCCGCATTTCTGGATGCAAACGTTAAAGCAGAAACGATTAATATTATTACGCAAACAAATCATTCGGCGATAAAATACATCGAAAAATTAAACATTACCACTTTTCCCGCCCTCATTCTCGTTAGTCCCGATCGTGATGCGCTAAGGTTACCTTTTGATTATCAATCCGATAATTTAAACCGATATCTTTGGCGTCTAATCGAAAGCGCGGTTTCTTCCCCTTTGCGCGACAAGATCAACAAAATTACCAAAAATGATTACGGCGCCGTTTTATTTATCGAGGGAAAAAACAGCGAAAAAAATAGGCGTGTTTTGCAAATGGTTAAGACCGTCATAAAAGATATTTCCAAAGTCATGAAATTGATGCCCAAACCCATCGAAAACCCGCCTAAACTGCTTACGTTATCTCAAAAGAAATTGGACAAAGAACGCGTTTTGCTTTGGAGCTTAAAAATCGATCCCAATTTTTATGGAGCGCAATTGGTTGTTATATTCGGACGCGGGAGACGTATGGGACAGGTTTTAAAAGGCAAAAAAATAACAAAAGATAATCTGTTCAATTTACTGGCTATCGTCGGCGCCGATTGTGAATGTGGACTTGACCGTTCCATAATGCTTGGGAAAATGATTCCGCTGCGTTGGGATAAAAATATGCAGGCGCAAATCTCGCGCCAATTGGGATTTGATGTGGAAAATCCCATGATAAAATCGGAAATGAGTCAGATTTTATCCATAGCGCCGAAACAAAAAGGTAAAAATGCGCAAAATCCGCTTTCTGTATATAAAGAGGGTATTGTTAAATTCGATACCATCCCTTCAACGCCGACCGTATCGTCCAATAATTTTCGTTCGTCGGGCGGAAAGGCCGATTCCAAAGCAAATTATCCCGATTTTTTTATCCTTCTTTATTCACTTATAGGCATAGTTATCGTTGCTTTGATATCCGGATTATATATTTTCAGACAAAACCGCAGAAACAAGCTCTAATGT
Organism: uncultured Calditrichaceae bacterium; assembly: GCA_964424545.1. GTDB lineage: Bacteria > Calditrichota > Calditrichia > Calditrichales > Calditrichaceae > JAUVIB01. Next base: position 2,421 of record CAYRJN010000245.1, on the reverse strand, counting down.
CATCATTAACCGAAGGTTTTATTCTTATTCTTTGAACATAACGGCCGTTCCGTAAACTAAAATTTCCGCTGCATTGGCCATTATATAAGAAGTAGATATACGAATGACAATAATACCATCCGCACCCAATTTTTCGGCCTCTTTAATCATACGGTCATAAGCCTGTTCTCGGGACTCTCCTATTAACTTGGTATATTCCTCAATCTCTCCGCCGATCAGATTTTTAAAAACCGCCATAATATCTTTTCCCACATTCCGCGCCCGAATCGTATTTCCTTTAACCACGCCAAGTGTTTTTACAATTTCTTTTTCCGGAATAGTATTAGCTGTTGTGCAAATCATCTTTGTATGCTCCTGTATTTATCGCTTTTTCTGATACGCATTTTTTCCCGCAATGCGGAAACAAAAACAATAATTATACCAAAAATTAAAAAAGCCACACCCAATTTTAAAATTATCGGATTATTGTCGTCATAAAAAAATGTTTTTAAACTTAAAAAAGCCGTATATGAAAAGGTTAGTATAGCGCCGATGGATAGTATTATCCAACCCGTTGCTCTTTCAATACGATTATATATGTGCGTCCAATATTCGTCAAATATCTCTTCGGATAGGGGCATCTCTTTCATTTTGCCCTCTTCTTCCTTTAGCTTAATAAATGAATTATAGCGCTCCCGACAGGATGCGCAGGTTTCGATATGATCCAAAACATCCCGTTTTTCTTTATCCGTCAGCTCATTATCGATTAATCCCATCATTAATATACGAGCCTCTTTACAGCTCAATTTGTTACTCATTTAAAAACTCCAGTTTTTTTACTAATTTTTTTCTCGCATAATATAAACGCGACATTACGCTTCCCTGCGGTATTTCCAGTATTTCGGCAATCTCGGCATAACTTAAATCCTGAAAATCTTTTAATATTATAATATCGCGGTCTTTATCTTTTAAAGCGGAAAGCGCTTTTTTGATTAACACGGAACGCTCATTTTTCTCCAGAACCGTCTGCGGATCATCTTCCGCAGAAACGATCTCCGGCATGTACGACTCGTCTTTGGAATAACCGCTTATTGTATGCCTGCTTTTTTTATTTCGTAGAAAATTAATACAAAGATTTTTTAAAATTTTATAAAACCATGTATAAAAATTCTTTGATATATCAAAACGTTGGATTGCCCGATAGGCGCGGTAAAAGGCCTCCTGGGAAATATCCAGCGCATCTTCCCTGTTTCCCGTGTAATAATAAGCCGTTTGATAGGCGCGCACCTTATATTTATCCACAATAAAACGATAACTTTCTGTTCGACCGGCTTTGCAATCCAAAATGGCCTGTTGCTCCTCGCTCATCATCTCTCCGTAATGTTGTTTGTCTATTATACAGATAATCGGGAACATTATTCAATAAAAATAAAAAAATTTTATAAATTTGCTTTTTTAACAACCTTTGTATCAAACAGTTTAATTAAAACACACTGACAGTTCCTTCACCTTAAAAAGACAAAACAAGTGAATGTCCAAGCATTTAATGCTTCTTTTGACAATCGATATTGTAAAGGTAGGAATATATATATTTTAAATACGACTATTTTTGCTGATATGTTTTATATGGGATTACTAATTTTAATTCCCGAATAAAAAGGTTGCGTCTTTAAACTTTGCGAATATATTTCCAGACAATTCGCTTGTTCGGCCGCGCTGATAACCTGAGCGTCGGCAAAAGATATTTCATAAAGATGCATAAGTTCAAACGCGCGCTGTACCTGTGAAGGCGTCTGATTGATAACTTCGAACGATTCTAATATTTTTAACTGCCGCAAAACGGCGCTTTGTTTTTGCCTTAACCTTTCAGATGCCGTTTGTGCATATTCCTGCATTACCTGCGTCGATATGACTCCACCTCCTTTTTTCATTAATTGCTTGATGACATTAATTGCTTTAGTCTGCTTAGAGAAATTGCTTTTATCGTTTGCGGCAACAAAAATATCGGCGTCAATAAAGATTTTATCCGCCATTATGACGCGCCTTTCGATTCATTTTTTCCCTTGGAAGAAGCTGACCGTTTGGAATTGCCGCCGTATGTGAGGGCGATCATCTCGAATTCATCGGCTGCTTTTTGCGCATCCCTATCATTAACGATTTCTTTCAGAAAATCGCGCACCAAAGCGTTTAAAGAAGTATTATGTCTATTGGCATAATCGCGCGCTTTTTTTATCAATTTTTCATCGGCGGAAAGAGTAATATTCATATTCTTAACCGTGTTATATGTGTGCACATAATATAAATCTATATTCTTTTAAATGCAATGTTTTTTAGTCCCAAAAATTATATGACTACTTTTGTATTAAAAATGCTTCTCTTTATAATTTAAATGTATTGGTTCAGGCGATTTGGTACTTTTTAAAGCGAAAAAACTTTGTTATT
>CAYRJN010000244.1:0-5068 GCA_964424545.1 uncultured Calditrichaceae bacterium | reverse complement strand
ATCGGTGGCAGAACAAATTAAAATCGAACGAAAATATTTTGAATCGCTTGACGCCGGAGAGAAAGAATTGAAAATGTTTGATAACTATGCGGCAGAAATGCTTTCAAAAGCGCGCGGCGAGGATATGATAAGGGACGGGCAGCTTGTTCTCAGCGACGGTAAGAAAAAAGCGGCAAAACTTGGTTATCCCTATTTCAGAAGAATGGGCTGGCAGACAAAAAATAAAGCTGTTTTTGTCGGCAATAGGATAATCATCCCTTTTTATTCCGATGGGTTTAACTTTTCTATCATGGCGATTACCGATGATTTTGGAAAGACTTGGCAGTTCAGCAATCCGCTGGTCGGTATGGGCAATATACAGCCTACCATGGCCTTTAAAAAAGACGGAACCATTGTGGCATATATGCGCGATAACGGGCCGCCGCCTAAAAGACACATGGTAAGCGAATCGCGAGATAACGGCATGAGTTGGAGTCCGGTTATCGATTCGGATATAGAAAATGAAGGTTCCGGTTCCGATATGGTAACACTAAAAAACGGGCATTGGGCTTTGGCTTATAACGACACGGAAAACGGGCGTTATACGCTGGCCGTAACCTTATCTGACGACGAAGGGAAAACATGGAAATGGAAACGTCATATTGAACGCGATTTAAATAAGAATCCAAAAAAAAGAGATAGTTTTTCTTATCCTTCGATCATACAGGGAAAAGACGGAATGATCCATGTCGTTTACAGTTATCATAAATATAATACACATTCCTATGATGAGGATACCATTAAATATATACGCTTTTACGAAGATTGGATTAAGGAAAGAGATGAATAAATAAAGACACTAACGTGGACGAAGCAAAACTAAAAAGGATGACAATAAAAAAAAGTTATTTCCCCGATTTGGCGGGATGTTCCATGAGCGATGTCGAGAAGTTTTAACAGTACAAATTACCAAAATAATTTGATTTTTAGGAATGATGCGTATTTAAGATTTCTCCACTTCACTCCGATAAAAAAACATTTCGACGCGTCGGGATCGAAATGATCAATATTTTAAATTTCTACCAAAGGATGGTTCCGAGACTTTGGGGAAAAAAGAAATTCACAGCACATACACTATATAAAAGGATAAAATCGATATGAAAAAAGTCGCATTATTTTTATTAAGCATAATTATTATTTTTTCTGTCGGCCGTACTTTTGCCGCTGGAACAACGCAGAATAATTTTCCTGTTGCTAAGCCGGGATTGAAATTAATTTATATTCTCAATCAAAACAACCCCCCGGCTTCCGTTGTACGGAAAATAGAATTAAACGTCGGCGCTCTTGAAAAAATAGATGGCAAAGAGTATCAATGGCTGCAATTGAAGAATACAAAAGTTAATAAAAAGATCTTTGCCGTTTGGCTGCTTGTATCCGGTTATCCGTCTGTGGATGTGAAAAGCGCGCAGAAAATGACGGCGCGTTATATCCTGGAAAATTCTTCCATAGCAACGATTGAATTCAACGATACAAACGGCGGCGTTGTGTTGCCGAACAACGGTGTTTGGCAGTATCTTCTTCCGAGAAATAAGCAGAGTGAAACGCCCTTGAAATCAGCGGTTAAGGCGGAAAAAAGTGTGAAGTATCTTGGATTGTCTTATAAGCTGGAAAAACAACAACAGGGAAAAGTTCCTTCCCCGCCTGCCACTACGAGGATTATATCCCTCACACCGGACTTGCTTATTGGCGTACCGCACAATAAAAAGATTAAAAATGAAAAGAGGCGTTACGACGAATCCGATTATGAATACGTTCCGCTTACGAAAAAAAACTATTTCGAGATGATAGAAAACGGCATAAATGTATTCTACGTTAACCCCGAACAGGCGCAATGGATTAAAAACGAAAATGTTTACTATTGGGGAATCGGTGGTAAAGATATTAATTATCCGGAGAGTTTATATCGCAGTAATTATGTCGGTCCGGCCATATTTTTTGACGAGCCGATGGTGCATACGCGAGATTATGCTTTAAAGCCGAAATTTAAAGAAAATCCGGCCTTACGCAAAAGCATCACACCGACAGGTTATTTTGAAGCGTTTAAAAAAGAATTTTATAAAGCGAAATATGAAGGCTATCCCGCTTCTTTGATTAAAGGGCTAACCGCCCGAAAAGATGTTGATTTGGGTGAGATGAATTTCCTGCAGCAGAATATCTATTCCTGGGAAACCATGCCAAGCTCGGCGCTATACCAACTTAGCGAAGGAAAAGGCAAGACGCCCTATGCTATGGTTTTTGAGACGCCCGGCCGTTTCGGCGCGCGCCGTGTACTGCCCGAACTGGATATGAGCTTTAATTGTCAGATTCTCGTTGACGATCCCAAAAATTTAATCGATATGATTAACGCCTTTTTAAGGGGCGCGGCGCGTGAAACGGATAAAGAGTGGGGCATCAGTATCTACGGTCAGGTAATGCGCTCCGAAGCCTTTTGGTATATGACCCATGCTTATGATCTCGGCGCTACGTTGTTTTTCTTTTGGGACAACTATCGTCTTGCCGCCGTTCCCTATAATGAATATTTGGCGCTTGCCAAAAATTTGAGAGAACACGCCAAAAACTTTCCCAATCGTAATTTGAAAATCTTAAAACATTCCGCCGAAGTCGCCCTAATAATTCCCCCCGGTTACAATTTGGGTCATGTAAAAATGGGTATCGGCAATATCGGCGGACTCCCCGAATTAAATATGGAAAGAACGAATAAAAAAGGGGTGAAATACCGCGATATTATGAGTAACTTTTATATTGAGGTTGAACGCTGTATTCGCCTCGGAATCCAATATGATGCTTATTGGAATCTACCCGGATTGAACTTAAAGGGTTACCGCGAAATTGTGACTATACGGGAAGATGGTAAAGTAGAAATCGAAGAAAATGGAAAAACAAAAATATTAAATTCGGGTAGAATGCCCCAGCGTCCGGGCGGTGTTCTACCGCAGTTTTCGGTAAACGTGAAAACGGGAAACGCTAAAGCACCCTGCGCCGTTACAGCCGTTGCCGAAGTAGCGGAAGGTTCCGCTCCCTTGTATTATACGCAGGGCGCGGGCAAGGACGGCGTTTATCGCAATACTTATGTTTTATGGGAACTGTACGGCTCGCAGGAAGAGGATTATACGGATTTTTGGTCTGATCGCTGGAATGTTAAGGTAACGGAAAAGGATAAATCGGCCGTCGTTACGATAAAATTTTCTATTGAAAAAGCCGGTAATTATCGCTTAAAAGTTTCTACCTGTGACTTGGCGGGAAGAACCAAAGTTGTGTGGAAAGATATTAAGATCGTTAAATAATAAGGAATAAAGATGGATTTAAAACGGAAGCGATTTTTATTTTTAGCGACGCTAAAAGGGGCGGCGATTGTTTTAATAGCAAGCCTTTTTCATTATCCCATACATTTTATTGACGCCGTAAGTAATAAGACTTTAACGGATTTCGGGCTGCATATTTCCGTTTGGAGAATCATATTCGAACCGTTTCTCGGTTTGTTGATGTATTTTAACAGAGCTTTATACGCGCTTGATGAATTCCCAATGACTCTACTCTGGACGTTAATAATTTTTATTATCTATACGGTTATTCAAGCATTCCGTACGGAAAAGATATTGAGGAAACATTTTATCTTTACGCAGCTTGCCAACCTGCTGCTTCTCCTCGGATTATGGTTTACAATTTTTGTAATAATGCTATTTGTGCCGCTTCCCAACAATACTATTGTTAATAAATCGCCGAATAAAATTTTGGTTACGACGCATTGCCATTCGGAATATAGTCACGATGGGTTGATCTCGCAGGAAGATTTATGGCAATGGCATAAACGCAATGGTTTCGACGCCTTTTTTATCACCGATCATAATAACCATAATAAAACGCTGGATTTTGTCGCAACACAGAGAAAGGGTAAATTGCCGTCCGAGCCGCTGGTAATGTGCGGTGAAGAGTTCTCCGGTTCCAATCATTTGAGTCTGTTGGGTTTAAAGAAAAAATTCAGCACCAAAGGCTTCCCCGATTCCATTGCCGTCGATTCGACTCATGCTCAAAACGGAGCCGTCATTGTTAATCACTGGTTTGACGGGGAGAAAAAATCGCTGCCCTATTTTAAAAATCTCGGCGTTGACGGTTTTGAAATAGCCAATACGGCTACCGATCGCAGCTATGATCGTAATATTTATCATAAAATCAAAACGTTTTGCGAAAAGAATAATCTCATTATGAACGGCGGATTGGATTTTCACGGTTACGGGAATTTGTGCTCGTTGTGGAACGCCTTTGAGATTCCCGGCTGGCACAATCTGGGTTCTGGAGAAAAAGAAGCGGCAATTTTACACATTTTAAGAAATCGCGAACAAAATAAATTAACCGTTGTTTTATATAAAGATCGTCCTTTTTATGAAAAAGGAAATTTTTTCTTTAGTCCCGTAATCACGCTTATCAACTATTTTAGAACCTTGAATTTTTGGCAGGTTTTATCTTGGTTAATGTGGATAATGATAATAGCAGTTGTAAAAACCGGGTTGATTGATACGAATGAAAAATTGAAACGGATTACATTGAATCGAATTATTTCGCTTGCGGGCGTTTTCAGTTCAATCTTTCTACTAAGTCTGGCTTTTACCTTTCACGGAAAAATAGAAAGGCTGTCGGGTTATAATGATATTTTTATTGAGTACAGCAAGCTCCTTTTCTATGTCGGCGGAGCGCTGTTCATTTATGCGGCAATAACGTCCGTTTTCAGATATAGAAAGGATAAAAGAAAATAGGATTGCAAAATAATAAATGAAAAGGGCAGCGAGAGTTGTTAATGTCCCTGTTGTAAATTCCTTGTTATCTTTGAAATTTTTGAGCGCGTTTCCCGACATACAAAGCTTTGGGGCGTTTCGGATAGAAATAGTTTCAAAATTGTAGTTGATGCATGTCTTAAGTAGGAACCTAAATATTAAAGATACAGTTTCCCGATAGGAACATCCGGGAATGACGCCTTTTTTGTTTAAACGCTAATTATGAATTTATAAAAAACGAAATTAAAAACATTATGAAA
>CAYRJN010000243.1:2706-5113 GCA_964424545.1 uncultured Calditrichaceae bacterium | reverse complement strand
GGTGAGGTTTTGGGGATTTTCGGTTTGGTCGGCGCGGGGAGAACGGAGTTTTTACGTATTCTTTTTGGACTTGATGCCATAAAATCGGGACAAATTAAAATTCAAGGTTTTTCGGGATATGCGCTGCCGCATGATCGATGGCGGCAGGGAGTCGGATATGTCAGCGAGAATAGGAAAGAAGAAGGTCTGGCGCTGGAGATGAATATTGCCGATAATATTACCCTGACCAAATATGAAAATTTAGGTCCCTTTGGTTTAATTTTGAAAAAGAATCAATTTGCCGCTGTTGAAAACATGATCGACTATTTTGACATCAGGACGTCCGGGCCAGGGCAGCCCATAAAAGACCTTTCCGGCGGCAATCAGCAAAAAGCGGCGTTAGCTCGTTTATTATATCATGATGTGGATATTTTATTATTAGACGAACCAACGCGCGGAATTGATGTGGGTTCTAAAACAAAAATATATCAAATATTAAATCAACTTGTTTCGGGTGAAAACCCTAAGGGGGTTATTTTAATCAGCAGTTATTTGCCGGAGTTGTTGGGCATTTGTGATCGCATTGCCGTAATGTCGCAGGGCAAACTTTCCGAAAGTATGGATATTGAAGAAACAAATGAACATAAGATTATGCAGTTAGCAATAGGATGAGTGTTATAAATTCTATCTAATTTACGTGATTTTTCTGATGTTATCGCTAATCTTTTATAGGGATGTTTAGCGAGCAACAAAAGCAATGTTGATTTAAACATCGAAATGCTCCAAAAGGATGCCGTAACATCGCAGTGTCGGCATCTCAAAGATCATATTTACAGTATGATAGAGCAGGAATTGCTTAATTCAGATTTTATTATATTTTAAAAGGAGCTAAAAATTTGATTAAAATTAAAGGATTGGTATTGTGCTGAAAAAATACTTGAACAAGCTGGGACCTTTTTTTGCGCTGATGCTGGTATATCTTTTTTTTGTGATATTAAATTCCAAAATTACCAGCTTTACTGCCTTGGAGACAATGGTTCAGCAGTCGGTTATTGTGGGTATAGCCGCTATCGGGATGACATTAGTGATTATTTCCGCAGGAATTGATCTTTCCGCCGGATCGATAATTGCGTTCGCTTCGGTAGTTGTGGCGGCATTAATGCAATTCCTCGGTTTCCCTCCCTATTTAGCCGCTGTCGGAGGTATTCTTTCGGGCGCGCTTTGGGGATTGTTTAATGGCTTCCTTATTTCCCGCTTTAAGCTGGTGCCGTTTATCGTAACACTGGGTTCTTTACTGGTTGTGCGCGGTTTGGCTAAAGGCATCGCTAAAAGTATGCCTATAAATGTTGAGCCGTCATGGCTTAGCAATCTGCTGGCTTCTTTGCCGCCGGGACAAAAATGGATGCTTTTTCCGCCCGGAGCATGGTTAATGATAGCCTTGGCTTTGCTAACCGGCGGGATGTTGAAATATATGCGTTTAGGCCGCCATATCGTGGCCGTTGGTTCTAACGAAGAAACAGCGCGTTTATGCGGTATTGCCGTGGAAAAAGTCAAAGTGATTGTCTATGCTCTTGCCGGCGGTTTTGCCGGGTTATCGGGGCTGATGATGATGTCTTATCAGGAACAGGGCGATCCTACAGGCGCGGTAGGATTGGAACTTGATGTGATTGCCGCAGTGGTCATAGGCGGCGGCAGCCTTTCCGGGGGAGAAGGCTCGGTGCTGGGCAGCTTAGTAGGGGCCATGATTATGACCGTAATTCGCACCGGTAGCCAGCTTAATGGATGGCCGACCTGGGTAACGCAGGTTGTAACGGGCGTTGTTATTGTTATTGCCGTGGCGGTTGATCGTTACCGTCATATGAAAACCGCTCAAGTTTCTTAAAAACAGTATTATTAGAAAATATATTGCGGCAAACTGATTTAAACCGGTAAGAAAGACAGGAAAAATAGCCGATTGTAATATGGTGTTAGAAAAATTAATACGATTTTGTAAAAAAGAACATAACTCGGCAAATCGATCAATGATAAGATGTTCAACCTTCATCGAATTGTCATTAAGCGATTAAATCTGATTATCTAAATATTGCTTATGCAAGATTTTTACGATTTATGAAATAACAAAATTGAAAATATTATAAAAAAATAATGAAAATGTCTCGATAATGTTAATTTTTTGAAATTCCGATACTGTAATTTAACTTTAAGGGGGAATTATGAGAAAAATCATCATTGAATATTGCGTTGTTTGAAATTATTTACCAAGAGCCGCTAGTTTAGCGGAAAAGTTGAAAAATAATTTTTCATACGACATAGAACTGCAAAAGAGTAAGGGTGGAAGATTTGAAATCACATTTGACGGAAAATTAATTTTTTCTAAAGCGGCGCTACACCGTTTTCCCGAAGATGGAGAGATTGAATCATTAGTCAG
>CAYRJN010000243.1:0-2696 GCA_964424545.1 uncultured Calditrichaceae bacterium | reverse complement strand
ACAATAAAGTCTCCGCAAATTGGCGTTGGTGCGGTGGTCTTTAATGTCGAAGGCGAGGTTTTGCTGGTTAAACGCAGAAATGAACCGGCTAAAAATATGTGGACGATTCCCGGTGGTAAATTGGAAACGGGAGAATTGCTGAAACAGGCTGCAGAAAGGGAAGTATTTGAAGAAACGGGCATTGAGATCGAAGCAAAAGAAATAATTTATACTTTTGAACTCATTGAGAAGGATGATTATGGAAACATTAAATTCCATTATGTTATCATCGATTTTGATGCCCGTTATCTTTCGGGAATTCCCGTTGCTTCGGATGACGCTCTGAAGTCGCAATGGGTATCAAGGAAAATGTTGCGTACAATTGATGTAAATACTTCTACAAAAAAATTATTAAAAGAGAAGTATGATTTTTACTAAACTGTAAACCCTTATACAAAAAATGAAAAATAAAATATAATTTATTCCTTATGGGAAATAATTTATATCTACACCTCTAAAATAATGATATTGTTTACCGCGAAATATTGCTTTATTTTTAATAAAATGTGCCGATAATCAATAATGTTGTAGGGCTAAAACAATAATTTAACCATCAAGGATTTGTTAATCAAACCGATATTGATGCAGGATTCAAAATGTCTCGCTTAAAGCAATTGTTTTTTTTATCAATTTTATTCGTTTTTAATCTTTCCGCAAAAGATTTGAATTTAAAAGCTTATACGGTCGAACAAGGATTGGTGCAATCGCAAGTATATACAATTATTCAGGATATTGACGGGTATTTATGGGTTGGCGCGGGCGACGGGTTGTCAAAATTCGACGGGAAGGAATTTATTACCTATCGTCGTCAACAGGGTCTCGGCGGTAATATTGTAAGCAGCGGTTTCCATGACAAAGACGGCGATTTATGGTTTGGTCATTATTCGGGGAAGTTGACCCGATATGATTGGGAGCATAAGAAATTAAAAGCCATAACTTTATTGGATAGCGGGGCTTTTTATATTAAAAATATTGCTCAGGATAAAAATGGAATTTTATGGGTTGGAACCGATACAAAAGGCGTTTTTTGCAAGAATGATAAAAATTGGCATCGCTTTACGAAAAAGGAAGGTTTATTGAGCGATACCATACAGGATATGGTTTCATTGAAAGACGGTTCGGTTTTAATAGCTTTTGATAAAGGGTTGTTAAAATGTCGTTTTGATACGTTAAACAAAACTTTACATGTTGATTCATTGGCTGAGATTAATTTTCTAAATAAAGAATTTATTAATGATTTATCCGTTGAGAATGATAATATATGGATTGCAACCGAAACGAAGGGTTTGATAAAATTAATTCCGGATTCGGCGCATAATAAATATAAAATTCGCGTCTATGCAAAAAAAGAGGGATTGCCGGGTTTAAACGTTAAAAAAATTACGGTTGACAGTAAGTCTCATATATGGATTGCTCTTAATAATTTGGGTATAATTGTAGCTGATTTAAAAGAAAGTTCGAAAAAACTAAAAATTCTTAATTGGTTTCGCAAAGAGTTCGATTTGGGTAACACACCTGTTCTTGCATTTTTTGAAGACCGTGAAGGCAATATGTGGATCGGTACCGACGGGGCGGGCTTGATACAGTATCGTAATTTAGATATACAAATTCATGCTTACGATATAAAGTTTATTAATAAATCGGTATGGTCTATATACGAAACACGAAATAAAAAAATATGGTTTGGCTTGGAAGGCGGAATTGCCTATGCCCGAAAATCTACTTTCGGTTTGGGGAAAATCAAATATCTTTCCCATTTGAATATGGGGACAACCGGAAAAAAGCAAGTTACAAAATTTATGGAAGATAAAAATGGCGATATATATTTTATTTCATGGCGAAACGGAATTTATAAATTAAATATAAAAACCGGTACTGCCGAAAAATATATTCCGTATAAAGGTTTTCCCCAAAATAAAATTAACAGTTTTATTTTAGATAAAAATGTTTTTTGGTTTGCAACGGAAGGTAAGGGCATTATTCGCTATAATTATAAAACGGGTTCGGTTAAAAACTATACTTTTTCCAATAAAAACGAGGAATTAAACCGTATTTATGAAATATTTAAAGACAGCCGCGGTAATATTTGGTTTGGAACTTATCTTGCCGGCGTGATAAAGTGGGACGGTAAACATTTTCATTTTTTAAATAAGAAAAACGGTTTCCCGTTGGAGTCGGCTATTGCTTTTACCGAAGATAAGAAAAACAATATCTGGTTCGTCAGCTATGACGGCGAATTGGTTAAATACGACGGCAAGAAATTTACGGATTTATCCTTTGCACGCGGACTTGACGGCCATCCTGTCTACTCGGTTATTAGTGATAATTACACTATCTGGGTAGGGACAACAAGCGGAATCGCCCGTTATGAAGCAAAAGATTCTTCGTTCTCAAGCTACAATATAAAATTCGGTTTTCCTATTTATGAAACAAACCAAGGTGCAACTTTTCGTGATGCGCAAGGGTATATCTGGTTTGGCACTATTAAAAACGCTGTACAGATCGAACCTGAGATAAGAACGGTCGGTAACGGAGAAATACCTCTTTTTATTAATAATGTGCAGCTGTTTTTTAAAAACGCTCCTTTTCATAATAATCAAAAATATAATTAGAGTTTCCTTAAAAAGTATTTGCAATAAGCTTAAATTCCGGAAATT
>CAYRJN010000242.1:0-5139 GCA_964424545.1 uncultured Calditrichaceae bacterium | reverse complement strand
CTCGCGCGCCTCGCCGGTTTCCAATACTAAAGCCGTTAATCGCCGTTTTCCTCGTCGTATCAAATGATGATGGACGGCGGAAACGGCAAGCAAAGCCGGTATGGGCGCTTTTTCTCGAGAAATATCCCGATCGCTTAAAATAACCATAGCGTAACCCTGGTCAACCTTATCCTCTACATTCAAACATAATTTTACAACGCCCTTTTCCAATCCGCGTTTTTCGGCAGTAAACACCATTGGTACGCTGCATACTTTAAATCCGTCTATTTGAGCGTTTTTAAGCATCTCGATATCGTCGTTTGTCAAAGTCGGTTGATCCAATTTTAACTGGCGGCAATGTTCAGGGGTTTCTTCGAGGATATTGCCCTGCCGTCCCACAAAACTGGATAGCGACATAACTAAATTTTCGCGATAAGGATCGATAGGCGGATTGGTAACCTGAGCAAATATCTGTCGGAAATAATTATAAATTAATTGCGGCTTTTCCGATAAAACGGCCAAAGCGGCATCATTACCCATGGAACCGATAGGTTCCTGCGAATTATTAACCATAGGCAAAATGATCATTTTTAAATCTTCCAGCGTATAACCGAAAGCACGCTGACGCAAAGCTAACGTCTCTTCGTCCAATTCCGATTTTACGGGAACCTGAAACAACCCTTTTAATTCGATGCGGTTTTCTTCCAACCAGCGGCGATACGGCTTCCAACGCGATACGGCAGCTTTGATTTCGTTATCGCGCACCACGCGTCCCTTTTCCGTATCGACTACAAACATTTTTCCGGGAGATAATTTGCCTTTTTCCAAAACATCGGCCGGATCGATTTCCAACACGCCCGTTTCGGAAGCCATAACCACCTTACCGCTCTTGGTGATCGTATAGCGTCCGGGACGCAGTCCGTTGCGATCAAGATAGGCGCCGATCTTCACACCGTCGCAAAAAGTAAGCGCCGCAGGACCGTCCCACGGATCCATAATGGACATGTGATATTCATAAAAAGCGCGTTTATCCTGACTAATATGATATTTCAATCCGAACGCTTCCGGTACCATCATCATCATTACATGTTCCATACTGCGCCCGGCCTGATGCAACAATTCAAAAACATTGTCAAAAATAGCCGAATCGCTGGCGCTGGGATTTATTAGGGGAAAAAGTTTGTTAATATCCCGCCCGAATAAAGGTGAAGAAATGGTCGGATCGTGGGTAATTATTTTATTGATGTTACCGCGCAGGGTGTTTATTTCGCCGTTGTGAGCAATATACCGGAAAGGCTGAGCTAAAGGCCATGAAGGGAATGTATTGGTGCTGTATCGTTGGTGCACCAAAGCCATAGCGCTGATAAAATCCTTATCGTTCAAATCGGGGAAAAAACCCAAAATTTGCGAAGCGACAAACATGCCTTTATAAACAATAATTCTCGACGATAAGGATGAAATATAAAAATCATTCATGCCTAAGCCATAGTTATCGGCTTCTTTTTCCAGCACACGTCGTAAAATATACAGGCTGCGTTCGATGGATTTCTGTCTATTTTTATAATCGACAAATAACTGCCAAAACGACGGCATGGAATTTATGGCAATTTCACCGAGAGAATCAGGCTGAATCGGAACTTTCCGCCATCCTATCAGGCGAACTTGTTCCTTTTCAAGCACGGCTTCAACCATTTTGCGGCTTTTTTCCGCCGCTGTGTCGTCTAACGGGAGAAACAGAAAACCGACGCCGTATTCACCGGCCGGCGGAAGCTCAAAATCCAAAATTTTACGGAAAAATTTATCGGGAATTTGCAAAAGCATCCCCGCTCCGTCGCCAGTTTTTTGATCGCCGCCAATGGCGCCTCTATGTTCAAGATTGCAGAGTATTGTTACGCCTTCCTCTACAATTGCATGATTCTTTTCGCCGTTTATATTAGCGACAAAACCAACGCCGCAGGCATCGTGCTCGTAAAAAGGATCGTACAATCCCTGTTTTTTAAATCCCATACCTTACCCTTATGTTAATTATAAAATGCTCATTATTGAAATACAGCCTTTTACCCGTAATGTTTTGTTAAAATGTCTATTCTTCGTTCCTTTTATCCGCCAGCTTTTCAACCGTTCTTCACCTCATCATTCGATATTCAAACAAACAAAGAACATGCCATTCATCGTTGTAATTCCGCGGTTAGGGGACGTCCCATTATTTCATCCCAAACACTATAGTGCCTTTTAACCAAGGCATTAAAATTAATCCGCTCGCCTCTTCCAGCGGGCGCATTCCGCCTATTTCCCAAGCCATCCGACGACTGCGGAAACGGACACCGATAGAAAGCATACCGTTAAAATCCGATTCGACTAAGTCATTAGAGTTTGTATATTCAAGCAAAATAGAAATCATTTTATTTATATTTATCGTTCCGCCTAACATGTAGATCGGTTCAATATTTTCAAAATCACTTGCCGCCCCAATACCGATATGTCCGGCGCTGTATTTATTACCGATACTAAAAGTATTGCCAAAAACTATCACATTTTGTATCGGCATATAACTGGCATAGATGGCGCCTGCAAAATGTTGCGATTCCCAATAATTTTGTTTTAATCCAATGGAAAAATAGTCAAAAACTTCAGATGAAATGGGAAATGGTAAAAATACGCTAAGATGCGTTCTCGATGTAATTCCATAAGTGTAATTTAAAAAAAACAATTCATAATCCGTAAGATAGGATTCACCTTTATTCATCGTATAGGCCGTGGGCATCATTAGTACTTCATGATCTCCCGGACGATACGGCTTTTGCCATGGTTCCCGTATTCCTAATTTTACCTGCTGCCGATTAATTCTTTGCTCAATGACATTATCCTGATAATAGGAAGCCTTTTTCTTAAACCCCCACTCCGAATTATAAACTTCTCCGCTACCCTCTATCTTAATATTAGAAAGATTCTCTACGGCAATCTCCGCATTCATTCCGTCGCTTAAACTTATTTTTACCGCGCCTTCCGTAATCTCTGTTATTCTTCCGATATAAACTTTTCCGGATTTGGTAGTCAGCGTATCATTATAAACCGTTGATTTCCCAAAAAGTAAAACCGGCAATAATACTAATAAAAATAAGGTTTTCATCTGCCCCTCCCCAATAAAAATTTTTACGAATTTAAATTTTCAGTAAACCATCGTACGCTTTTCTTATTTTATTAAAATTAAATTGGCCGTAGAGCTCTTGCATTGACCGCTCTAAATTTTCCGTTTGCAAATTGCCGATGCTGCCCTCATGCGTGTATTTTTTATTTACGGGCCGTTCAAATTTTCCGTTCCCTATATCAGCGGCGACTTTCTTGTACGCGTCGCGAAAAGACATCCCCTCCATTACCAAATCATCGACGGCTTCCACGCTGAAAAGGTACTGATATTTTTCATCATCCAAAATATTATCTCTTACGCGGATTTGCGCCATAGAAAATTCTGCGACATGCAAACAATCTTCCATTTCAAATAAAGCCGGTAAAAAACGCTCCTTAATCAACTGCAGATCGCGGTGATACCCCGTAAGCAAATTAGTCGTGATGAGCGCTATTTCATTAGGTAGCGATTTAATTCGATTGGTCTTAGCTCGCAGAATTTCAAACACATCGGGATTCTTTTTATGCGGCATGATGCTGGAACCGGTCGTTAAACTATCCGGAAAAGCGATAAATGAAAAATTTTGCGATAAAAACAAAATGACGTCGCTAGCCAACCGGCCAAGCGTTTCCGCAACGGAAGCCACGGCCTGCGAAACGATTCTTTCACTACGCCCTCTGCCCATTTGCGCATAAATGGAATTATAGTTCAAGTCGTCAAAGCCAAGAAGTTCGGTAGTCATTTTACGATCAAGGGGAAACGATGACCCGTATCCGGCAGCCGAACCGAGTGGATTTCTATTGACAATTTTATAGGCCGTAAGGAGCTGCATCATATCGTCGATTAAACTCTCGGCAAAGGCGGAAAACCATAGCCCGAACGACGAGGGCATAGCTACTTGGGTATGCGTATAACCTGGCATCAATACATTTTTATATTTTTCGCTCAAACGGATTAACAAATCGAATAAACGCGAAACGCCATCACTTATTTTTTCAATTTCGCCGCGCATAAACAGGCGCATATCAAGGGCAACCTGATCGTTACGCGAACGTCCCGTATGAATTTTTTTGCCGGAATCGCCCAGCCGCTGCGTTAATAGTAATTCCACTTGAGAATGAACGTCTTCCACGCCTTCTTCTATTTCAAACTTTCCGTTTTCAATGTCCTTATAAATACTAATCAGCTCTTTGTGTAGAGATAATTGTTCCTCTTTATCCAACAAATTACGAGCAGCGAGCATTTTTATATGGGCAATGGAACCGAGCACATCGTAGGGCGCAAGATAAATATCCAATTCGCGGTCTTTGCCCACGGTAAATCGTTCGATTTTTTCTTCCAAATCGATATTTTTAGCCCAAAGTTTTTTATTAATCGATCCGTTATTGCTCATATTGATTTCCCGTTAAAAATTTTTCTAATAGATAAATATACGTCTGGATGCCGTGTTCAATTTCGCTTAAATATACATATTCGTCGGAGGTATGCGAGCGTTCGGACATCCCCGGCCCCATTTTTACGGATGGCGCCGTGATAAATGTTTGATCGGACATGGTCGGCGAACCGAACAATTCAATTCCGCTCTCTTTGGCAATTTTAACGAGCGGATGGGTTTTATCAATACCCGAAGGATTCAAACTTAACGAAGGCTTTCCATAGTCGCTTTTAATATGTTTTTTTATAATGTTCAAAATTTCTTCATTGCCGTAAACATCCGTGCTGCGAATATCTACCGTAAAATCACAGCGATCGGGAATTACATTATGCTGCGTTCCGGCATTGATTATCGTTACGGTCATTTTTACGGGGCCCAAAACCTCCGATTCTTTCTCAAATTTAAAGCTACGAAACCATTGAATATCATCGACAGCCGTATATAGCGCATTTTCACCGGTATCGCGCGCGGCATGACCGGATTTACCTCTCGCCTTGCAACGCAGAACGATTAATCCCTTTTCGGCAACGGCCATCTGCATTCCCGTCGGTTCGCCCACAACGGCCACATCTATTTTCCCAAGCTGCGAAAGCAAGAG